>JBEGTK010000013.1:0-10748 GCA_041179445.1 Actinomycetota bacterium
CTAGGGCTCTGCCCCTGCAGTGCCCAGAGCAGCGAAGTCTTGCCAGAACCGTTTTCGCCCATAACGGCAATAACTTCACCTGCGCGAGCTTCGATAGACACGTGGTCAACTGCGCGAAGGTTGGCATAGTCGACCACAACGTCTTTCGCCGACAAAAGAACCTTGCCAAGTTCGAGATGCGCAATCTTGCGTGGCTGGGTTTTGATTTCAGTTGTGAATCGTTTGCTTGCACTCTCGATGTTCAGCTCGATCGGTTGCCAGCCAAGTGCTTGCGCCAATTCGATTAGCGGTGGCACGAATGCAAACTTCGCAAGTTGTTCGGCAGGCTTGCCATGAGAAACAGTTGCGTCGTTATTCACGATGATTACCGAATCAACAAGATCAATGAGTCGCTCGATGCGGTGCTCTGCGATTATCGCCGTTAGCTTTTGGGTTCGGCAAAGCTCGTGAATGAATTCGAGAAGTTCATGGGCAGAGGCTGGGTCAAGCGCCGACGTGGGTTCATCCAAGATAAGAATCTTCTGACCGGCACTTAGTGCTGCCGCAATTGCAACGCGCTGCTGTTGGCCACCCGACAGCTCGACAAGCTTGCGGTTGCGAAGCTCGGTGAGCCCGGTTGCGGCAAGAGCAGCGTCAACTCGCTCAATCATCTGGTCACGAGGCACGCCAAGCTGCTCAAGCGCGAAGGCCAATTCTTCGAGCACCGTGTCTGCGACGAATGCACCCTCGGGCTGCTGGTTCACATAGCCGATTAGGTGTGCAGTTTCGTGAGGCATGGCCGTGCTGAAGTCTTTGCCGTCAATCGTGCGTTTGCCACTGGCTATGCCGCCGGTGAAGTGAGGAACAAGCCCGACCAGAGCGCGAAGCAAAGTCGATTTTCCGCTGCCGGTTGCCCCACAGACCAAGACAAACTCGCCGGCCGAGATATCGAGATTCACTCGACTGAGTCGAGGTTCATCGCTCGAGCCATAGCTGAATGTGAAATTCTTCATCGAGATCATCAGACAGCCACCAACCCTGAGAAGTTGATGACCAAGGCGAGCGTGCAAGCAAGGTAGATCAAGACATCTAGACCCGTGCGTGCAGTTCGGCCAACGCTGGTTCGCACGTTTCGCTTAGATGTGATTCTCACGCCAACTGCTGCCGAAAGAAGACCGCATGCCAGAAGCGCCAAAGCGAGGGCAACGTTAAAGCCGCTAAGCAAAATGAAGATCCCAGCAAGGTTCAATACCAAGCCAACCAAACCAAGCGACCTCGCTGTGAGCAATTCACCGGCGCTCTGCGCTGAGCGGCGACCGAAACCGCGGGCATCCATGCTTGCTGCCATTAGCAGCGAGCGGTCAAGTGTGTCTTCGAGAACCGGAATCAAAATTCCGGCTAACTGTCCGGTTCGTTGCGACTTGCCTCGAAGCGACCTCGCCCTGCGAACTCGGTTAAAGCTCTCGATTAGTTGTGGTGCGAGGTTGATGGCAACAGACACGCTCGTCGCAATTTCATAGAGTGCTCCCGGAGCCGACTTGAGCAACTTTTTTGGGTTGGCCAACGTGTTTGCAATTGCCACGGCCAAAATGATTGCGGCAAGACGACTGCCGTCGAGAAGCGCACCCATGATGGATCTCAGCGAGACGTTGCCAAGCAAGTTGATTTCGCCGAGACCAAAATTCAGTGTTAGTGCGGGCAGTTGAAACAGGATTTGATCTTCATCGCTGCTGAAAGAAAAAACCAGTCGAAACAAAATTCGAATGACAATGACAGCAGCGGCAAGGGTTAGATAGAAACCCAGCGATCTTGCCCAGGTTGCATTTTCGCGAAATAGCAAAATCAGCGCGACCGACAGTGCCGAAATAGCTGCAGTTTGCCAAAGCGCACTTGCTGTGCCTGCAATCACCGCCAAGACAATCGCAAGCAGCCACCAGGTTGTCGGGTGAATTCGCGCGGCGATTCCTTGAAGCATCACTTGCAACCGAAGGTAATCGGCAAAACTGTGCCTTGCGCTGCTGTTGGGGTAGAGGTGCACGGCTGCTCTGCAACGCTTGGCCAATCGGCGACTCGACATACGAACCCGGTTGCGAACTCGTCTGTTCCGCTAACCTCAACTCCCGCAGCGGCAAACAACTGCCAGCCGTTGCCCTCGAAGTCCTGGGCACACCGAACCAGTGGCTCTCGACCACTCGACTTGCCGAAGTCGATGATTAGCGAGACGCCAAACTCGTTTGCGCACTGGCCATCGTGAAACCTTGCCGAAGTCGACGACTGCTTAGAAGACTCTGCGCTAGGAATGGTGCTGATCAGCCCACCGATGGCAACGAGTGCCACCAGTGCAACCAGCACCATTCGAAGCGAGATTTTCATTCGACTACTTGATTAGTGCAACGTAGCTTGAACCAAGCAGCGCCAGGTATCCCTGTGCTGTTGCGTAGGTGTCAGCCTTGCCCTCAGACCAAGGTGTTGTTAGACCGCCAGTTGGTGCAAGTCGGCCAACCAACCAAGCCTGCATCGCAGAAACTTTTTGCCCGTTTGCTGCGAGCCCCATGATGGCGTAGTCGGTGCCGTTGACGTCTACGTCGCCCCAGGCTTCATAGTGATCTTTGATGAGAGCGCTGCCAGTTAGCCAGCCGATTGCCTTAGTAGCAGCTGCGTTCTTCTTGCTTTCTTGGGCGGTCGAACCAGACTTCTTTACAGAGGCAAATGCCATGAGCGCCATTCCGGTTGCGTCGGCCGCGCTTGTCATCGTGTCGCCGGTCAGGTCGGTTCCGTAGCCACCGTCTGGGCGAGCAAGGGTTGCAAGCTTTGCGGCTACGAGGTTTGCCAACTTGATTTCGCCAGAAGCCTTCAGACCAAGAATGGTCCAGCCATAGGTGAACGTGTTGCCATTTGCATCTGCGATTTCACCTGTCGGCTTGATGCTTGCCTTCAAAGAGGTGAGCACGTTGGTTCGCAAAGCAGACTTTGGCAAACCATAGGCCTTGCTGGCAACCAAGAACATTGCGCCTCGGCCGCTCTGAAACTTTTGATCAACATAGTGCGCGCCAACTTTTGTCGAAGAGGTTCCGACTACAGAAGCGTTTTGCAAGTTGTATTCAACAGCCGGCTTAAAGCTGTTTGCGGTTTGACCGGCGGCTCGCAATTGCAAAAGCGACTCAATGGTGAATCCGTAGTCAGCTTTGCCGGCGCTAAAGCCCTCGACATATTGTTTGTTCACAAACTTGCTCGCGATGAAGCGAACCGTGCTTGCGTACTTGACTGCCGAATTGGCAGGGGGAGTTGCCGCAAAAACAAGTGCGGCGATTGTGATTAGTGTTGCGAATTTGCGCAACCCAGTTTTAGTTTCAAACATTTGAAACCTTTCGCATTAGCGAGACCTGAGTGCGAAGGCGAGCGGCTACAAATAGCCGTTCGACTCCACCCGTATTCCTCGACGGTTATTTGGAGTCTTCGTTTTCGCTCAGGCATTCCGACTTATCTATAAAGACTTACGGCTGCGGGTCAGCACCGGATTCACACCGGTTTCCCCTGAGGTCAAACTAGAACTACAGCAATTGCTGTTCGCCCAATCTAGCAGAAGCCGAGACGTGGCTAGAAAAGCCCGCCGAAAATTGCCAACTGTTTCGCAATCAAGGCATAGCCCACGAAGCTGACGGCATCCAAGATGAAGTGAGCAACGACCAGCGGCAAGACTCGACCCCAGCGGCGATAGGCATAGCCGAAGACCAAGCCCATGACGAAGTTGCCCACGATGCCTGCGAAGCCTTGGTAGGCGTGATACAAACCACGCATGCCCGCGCTTAGCAACTGCTGGCTTCTGAAGCTGAGTCCCAGTTGCTCGAACCTCTTATAGAGGTATGCCACCATGATGACTTCTTCTTGCAGCGCAGCTCGAAGTGCCGAGAGCAGCAGCATGCCGGCCATCCACCAGTAGCCGTCAAGTTCAGAAGGCACAATCTTGGATGCCAGGTTGGTGAGGCGACCAGCCGCATAAAGTGCCAACCCAGGAATTCCAATCACTGCGGCCAGAGCTAGACCGCGCGAGAGATCAAATCTCCAGTTGATTGGCCAGATGCCAACCTCGCCAAATGCCTTCTCGTTTTCGCGTCGCAAGAGATATAGGGCGATGGCAGCTGGTGCGAGCGAATAGGCAATGCCAACTAGTTCAAAGCTGATCGTGAAAAACTCTGCTGATGCGAGTGACGGGTTCAGTTCAGTTTTTGAGCCACCGATTCCGTCTGGCGCGAGCATCAACTGGGCCAGGCGCAAAAGCGAATAAATTGCAGAGGTGCCAAGGCTTGCCGCCAGCACCAAAACTATTTCGACGCGAAGAAATTTTTTTGTCATTAGCTAATTGCCTTGACCGCTAGCGAAACGGCGAGGGCAATAATTAGCGCACCGCCGATTAATCCGAAGAAAACACGGATTTTGTTTTGCGCAAAACGTCGCAGGGTAGTGCCGGTTAGGGCGAGCGCCTGTTGCCAAATAACAGAACCCACAAAAACTCCGAGCGCAAAGACAAGTGCGCTGACAAAGAAGTTTTGATATTCAAATTGAGCAACGCTTGGAGCGATGCCAAGAAAGTAAAGAGCTGTTGGTGGGTTGAGAATTGTTGCACCCGCAAAAAGCAAAAATGTTTTGGCCGGAGTTGAACCCGACTTCGCAGAAGAAACTTCGGCAGCCGAGCTTTGAAGCAATTTGTAATTTCTATACAAAGTGTTCAAGCCGAGTGCAAGCAAGATCAATGCACCAAGCAAGCTGAGGGCTTGACCCCAGGTTGAGAAGAATGACGAAACAGCGTGGCCGAGAAGAAAGACAACCAGCGCATAAGAAAAGTCGATGCTGGCCATTGCGCTCGCTCCGGCAACTCCGTGGCGCCAACCTTTTTCGAGAGTCGTGTTGATTAACATGATCGCCATTGGACCAACCGGAATCGCGAGAGCTAGTCCGGCGAAGAATCCAATTGAAAAAAGTTCGTTCATCAGAAACGACCACGATTCTTGGCCACCCAGAAATAAACCTTTTTAGCGAAGTATGAAATCGGCCAGATCGACATGAGCAACCCAGCGATCCTCCACAGAACGTTTGGCTGCAGCTTCAAGATGAAAGCAGCTGCTCGCGCCGCGCCAAGTGGTTCTCCTGCGCCGACAATCCAGATCGACTCTTCGAGTTGCTGCTGGCTCAAACCCTGGGCTTTCGCCTCGGCCGAAGAAGACGGAATTGCCCTCGGAAAAGCCGTGAGGTTGCGCTGCCCCCAACTCAGGCAGCGACCGCAGAACCCGCAGTCGCCGTCATAGATAAGTGTCACGGCGGCATTCGGCATGATTTCAGGCTAGCAGCAGGTTATCCGTGCGATTCGGCCCTTTGTAACGGAAATGTAAACACATGTAAAAAATGGACTTTTGGGTTTTTTGTGCAAGCGTTTTCGCCTAATGTTGTGAATACCCAAGGCGCTGCTGCCACGCACTCCTTGTTAAGGGTTCTAGAGCCCTGGGTAAACGGGCAGCAGTTCCGACTCAACAAGGAGAAACACACTATGAAAGCAACACGTATCGTTCGTGCTGTTGCTGGTGTTGCTACCGCTGCACTGACCTTCACCGGTCTAGCAGCTGTTGCTACTGCACCTGCATCTGCAGCAACGAAGACCACCGTTGTTATCGTGGGCAGCAACGCGCTGACCTCGCTTAACTCGGGAACTCCAGACACCAACCTAGTTAGCAACAGCGATGTCGCTTACCTAACTGGCAGCGGTTTCAACTACTACGACAACAAGCGCAACCTTGTTAAGAACACCACTTTTGGTACCTACCAGATCACCAAGAACACCCCAACTGACTTCCGCGTGCAGTACACCGTGAAGCCAGGACGTGTTTGGTCAGACGGTACTCCAATCACCGGTGTTGACCTACTTCTAAGCCACGTGCTTTCAAGCAGCAAGTACTCAATCGCTGCAGGCCTTGGCGACCCAGCTGCAGAAACTCTTCCTGCGTTCTACTCAGGTGGTTACGGTGGCGTTTACGACAGCAAGGTAGTTGGCACCCCAACCCTTAGCGCAGACAAGATGTCTGTAACCATCCGTTACAGCTCTTTCCAGCCTGACTGGGAGATCATGGGCCCTGGCCCTGCAGCAGTTCACACTCTTGAACTGATGGCAGATGGCAAGAAGGCTCTTGGCTCAGCATCAGCAAACCTTGCTGCAAAGGCACAGTTCTTGAAGGACTTCACTTCAAAGAACACCACCCGCCTAAAGGCAATGGGAAAGATCTGGTCATACGACTACAACATCAAGACCATCAACAGCTCAACCAACCCATTGCTACTAGTTGGCAACGGTGGATTTGTTCCTAAGTCAGCAGTTGCTGACCAGAGCATCACCTTGGTTGCAAACCCTAAGTACAACTCGGGTCCAAAGATGAACGGCATCAAGACCGTTGTTTACAAGTTCATGGCAGAAGCTGCGGCTACTCAGGCACTTGCAAACCACGAGATCGACATCTACCAGGGTCAGCCAACTGCCGACTCAGTAGCAGCCCTAAAGGCAATGTCTGGTGTCTCAGTAATCGGTGGAGTAAACGCTTGCTACGAGCACATTGACTTGCGTCTAGGTGCTGGTGTTGGCGAGACCACTGACTACACCGGTCCGTTTGCTACTAGCAACAACTCAACCAAGAACAACAAGGCTCGCGATCTTCGCACCGCGTTCTTGCTTGCTTACCCACGTCAAGAAATCGTTGACAAGTTGATCAAGCCAATTAACTCGAATGCAGTTGTTGTAAACACCTCATTCAGGATGCCTGGCGAGACTGGCTACAACGACATCATCAAGAACTCAGGCGTAAGCAAGTTCACCGCTGGAACTCAGGAGAGCCGCACCGCGGCAGCTCTTGCTCTAGTCAAGAAGCACTACCCAGATGCAGCAGCAGGCAGCAAGTCTGTTCCTGTGAAGATTCTTTGGGGAGCACTAAGCAACACCCGTCGTGCATCAGAGTTCGCTCTTGCAAAGGCAGAGGTTGCTAAGGCTGGCTTCGACCTAACCAACCCAAGCTACAGCGGCGGTTGGAGCGGACACCTAGACTCGAACGTCTACGACGCTCAGTTCTACGCATGGTGCCCATCATCAGTCAGCCAGACTGGAACCAACGCTAACTTCCAGAGCGACGGTTCAAACAACAGCCTTGGCTTTGCAAACGCTCAGCTTGACAGCATCTTGCACTCACTAGAGACCAAGTTGACTCCAAGCCAGATCACTGCAAAGTACACCGCTGCTGACAAGATCATCATTGCAGAAGCAGTTTCGTTGCCGATTTTCCAGCACCCAGCTGCGACCGCTTACACGACCGGTCTAAAGAACGTAAAGCCAGCTCCTCTAACTCCAAACCTCGTTTGGAACTACTGGGAGTGGAAGTGGTAAGGATTCGTCCTTACCAGGGCTAACGCTCTAAAAACTGTGGCATCCGAGAAATCGGGTGCCACAGTTTTTTAACGCTTAGAATTATGTCTTAGTGGCTGAAGCCCGACTGACTAATCAAGACCCACGCAGCTGTGGGGAAAGGCAAGAATTTGTTCGCCTATATCGCTCGCCGTTTATCTGCGGTGCTAATCATCTTGCTCGGCTCGAGCTTCTTCGTTTATAACCTTGAGGCATATGCTGGTGACCCGCTCGAAGAGCTTCGTCTAAGCAACGACCCTAAAAAAGAGCAGATGATTCTGAACCTGACTCGTCAGCTAGATCTCAACACTCCGCCACCATTGCGCTACTTTAAGTGGCTGGGTGGCCTTCTCGGTGGATTCACCGGAAACTTTGACCTTGGAAAAACTAGAACCGGAGAAAGCGTTGCCGAGCAAATTGGAACAGCGATTCCGACAACCTTGCGTCTAGTTGTTGCTGCAACCTTCATTGCGATTTTCTTGGGCATCGCGATCGGCATGATTACTGCTCTTCGTCAGTACAGCCGTTTCGACTACTCGATCACTTTCGTATCGTTCTTGTTCTTCTCGCTACCGATTTTCTGGGTAGCGGTTTTGCTCAAGCAATTCTTGGCAATCGAATTCAACAACTGGTTGGCTGCCGCCGAACTTTCGTGGCAATGGGTGGTTGGTATAGCCCTGGCCTCGGCAACGTTATGGGCAGGTGTTCTAGCCTCGACAAGAAAGAAGACAGCGATCGTTTTCGTGTCTGCCTTTGCAGTCACCGCTTCTTTGCTAACTTTCTTGGGCGCGATCAACTGGTTTAACAACCCGGGTCTTGGGCCGATCATGGTTGTCGGTTTGGGCGCTGGTGTTGCTGTTGGAGTCACAGTGCTTTCGACCGGGCTTGCAAACAAGTCGGCCCTATATGGCTCACTGGCTATGGCAGCTTTCGGTGGCATCATCTATTACCCAATTCAGCCTTTGCTAAACAAGGACTTCAGTTTCTTGCTACTGCTTGCTCTTGCCGGTGCAACCGTCGGTGTAGGACTCATTGCAGGTTGGTTGGCAGCTAAAGAAGACCGATCAGCTGTGATGCGAACCACAACTCTTTCGGCAGTAATCGTTGCGGCCTTTATTTTCGTAGACCGTCTGATGCAGACCTGGTTGCCATACACAAGCAACGACTACATCTCTTACCGACCAATTCCTACAGTTGGCCAGACCAATACCTTGTTGCAAGACGAGCTAATGGCGAACCCAGATTTCTGGATGTCAACTCTTGACGCGCTTCTTCACCTCGTGTTGCCTACAGTGGCGCTCTGCATCATCTCGTTTGCCGGGTACGTTCGTTACACCCGAGGTAGCTTGCTAGAGGTTTTGAACCAGGACTACATTCGCACCGCGCGCGCAAAGGGCCTAACCGAGCGCACCGTGATCATGCGTCACGCGTTTAGAAACGCAATGATTCCATTGACCACTTTGGTTGCCTGGGACATCGCCGGACTAATCGGTGGAGCAATCATTACCGAGCGCGTTTTTGGTTGGATCGGTATGGGAACTTTGTTCAACAAAGCAATCACTACCTTCGACTTGAACCTGCTCATGGGTGTTGCAATTTTGACCAGCTTTTTGGCAATCATGGCGAACCTCTTCGCTGACCTTGTCTATTCGGCCCTAGACCCAAGAATCCGTGTGAGGTAATTTCATGGCTAAGAAAAACAACATCGAATCAACTGATTCTTCAGCTCAGGGCAACGAAAACGCTATTGCCAACAAAGAGACAGAGGGTCTAAGCCAAGGCCAAATCGTACTTCGTCGCTTCGTTCGCCACCGTGCGGCAATGGCGGCTTTGTTCTCGCTTTTTGCGATTGTCTTGTTCGTCTTTACTGCTTCAGGTATTCACCTCGGCAGCGAAGAGAAGCCAATCTCGATTTCGGGTTGGTGGCACTACTCGATTACCGACCTGCCAGAACTTGAGTATGAGTCTTGCCCAGGCGGAACAGTAGGTTGCCCTACCTTGAACCTTGTTCCATTTACCGAGAACTTCGGTTTTGGTGACCACCCGTTTGGTCAAGACGACATCGGTCGTGACTACTTCGCTCTCGTAATGCGTGGAGCTCAGCAGTCAATCTTGATCATGCTCATCATCGGAACCCTCGGTGGCGTAATTGGAACCATCGTGGGCTCGATCGCGGGCTTTTACCGTGGCTGGGTCGACACGCTTTTGATGCGTTTTACTGACCTCATCATCACCATTCCGGCAATCATCATCGGTGCCGTTATTGGTTTCCGTGTTGGAAACCTCGGTGTTATGTTCTTGGGTCTCTACTTGGGCCTATTTGCCTGGACTGGTCTGTCGCGACTTGTGCGCGGAGAGTTCTTGAGCCTGCGTGAGCGTGAGTTCGTAGACGCTGCACGTGTTGCTGGTGCTTCGAACCGTCGCATCATTTTCAAGCACATTCTGCCAAACGCCGTTGGTGTCATCATCGTTTCGGTGACTCTATCGATGTCTGGTGCAATCCTTACTGAAACCGCTTTGAGCTACCTAGGCTTCGGTGTGGTTGCTCCTGACGTATCACTCGGATCGTTGATCAGCCTTTACCAAGAAGCGTTCAGCACCCGTCCGTGGTTGTTCTGGTACCCAGGTTTCTTCATCATCTCGATCGCGCTCTGCATCAACTTCATTGGAGATGGTCTTCGCGACGCGTTCGACCCACGCCAGAAGCGTCGCATCACTGCCAAAGAGAAGGCAGCTGCGCGCGAGATTAAGAAGGCTGCGGTCTAAAGGTGCAAGACACTAAGAATCAAGAACAGCGCGATGCTGGCCACCAAGGTGCCAGCTGCTGCGTAATTGAATCGAGCGCTGGCGCGCAAGTCGCCAACCTCGGTGCCAACGCTCTTGATGCGCAGCTTGATGATTTGTGCTGCCTGACCCGAGTGGCTTCTGGGCGAATCGCCGGGGCTAATGACGTCGCCAGCGTTGAGCTCGAGACCCTTGAGCTCACCGGCTCGAACCGATCTGGCGTGCCAGCGGCCGGGTGCGGGTGCAACGAAGACGCTAATCTTCTTGCCTCGAGTGAAAACCGTCAGAGCGAAGCGAGTGTCGACCATGTCAATCTCGCGCAGCGGAACGTCGGCGGTAATCAAGGGGTTAACAATCTTGATTCCCTCGTCAAAAACCTCGAGTTTTGGGCGAACCAGCAGCAGCCAAACGGTTGTTGCCAGCAAGATTCCAAAAGCGATGCTCGAGAACTCGATGCGATCGCTAAAGAAAATGACCTGAATCAAAAAGAGCAAAATCATGACGCCAGCAGCTGCTGCCAAAATGAGAGCGCTTCGGGGTCTGAAAACAA
>JBEGTK010000014.1:0-8698 GCA_041179445.1 Actinomycetota bacterium
GAATCGAAGATGGTTTCATCAAGCTGATTTGTTCAACCGGCGGAACCGTCATCGGCGGAGTCGTGGTTGGCCCGAAGGCAAGCGAATTGATTTATCCGATTGCTCTTGCAATCGAAAACCGTTTGACAGTCGACGAAGTCGCGAAGACCTACACGGTGTATCCGTCGTTGACCGGTTCAATCACCGATGCAGCTCGCGCGCTGCACGTTCCTCAAAACTAATTTGCCGACATGCGTCGGGCCACAGAACTAACTACTCGAGCCGAGTTTATTCAAGCTCGAGCAGAACTGTTCCTGCCGGAACGGTAACTCCAACTTCGGCAGAGATCGACTTGACGATTCCGGCCTTGTGAGCGCTCATCGGCTGCTCCATCTTCATGGCCTCGAGCACAACAACCAAATCGCCTTCGGCAACAGTGTCGCCAACTGCAACTGCAATCTTCACAACGGTCGACTGCATCGGTGCCTTCACTGCGTTGCCGCTTGCTGCACCACCGCTTGCTGATCCGTGTGACTTGCGCTTTGGTGCCGCACCAGCGTTTGCGGTCGAGTGACTTGAACCACCGGCAGCGAGCAAACGCTGTGGCAGTGAAACTTCGATGCGCTTGCCGTCAACTTCAACGACTACGTTGTTGCGCTCGGCAGCTGGTGCGCCATCCTCGTGAATTCTGTTCCACGCTGCGATGTCGTTGTTCCACTCGGTTTCGATCCAGCGGGTGTAGATGCCGAACTTGTTGGTTGCAACATCGCCGATGAACGCCGGGTCGTTCACAATCTTGCGGTGAAAAGGCAAAACGGTAGGCAGGCCTTCGACCTGCATCTCGTCGAGCGCGCGACGTGAGCGGGCAAGCGCTTCTTCGCGGGTAGCGCCTGTGACGATGAGCTTGGCCACCATCGAGTCGAACGACCCGCTGATTACGTCGCCAGACTCGACACCGGTGTCAACACGCACGCCAGGGCCGCTAGGAGCCTTGAATAGCTTGACTGGGCCAGGTGCCGGCATAAAGTTGCGGCCAGCGTCTTCGCCATTGATTCTGAACTCGAAGCTGTGGCCCTTGATCTCTGGGTCTGCGTAATCGAGCACGCCACCCTCGGCGAGTCTGAACTGCTCGCGCACAAGGTCGAGACCGGTTACCTCTTCTGAAACCGGGTGCTCAACCTGAAGACGGGTGTTTACCTCTAAGAACGAAATGGTGCCATCTTGAGCAACCAAGAATTCACAGGTGCCTGCACCCTGATAGCCAACCTCTTTCAAGATTGCCTTTGACGATTCATAAAGTCGCTTGATTTGGTCTTCGGTCAAAAACGGGGCAGGAGCCTCTTCGACCAACTTCTGGTGACGACGCTGCAGTGAGCAGTCGCGAGTCGAAACGACAACGACGTTTCCGTGAGCGTCTGCAAGACACTGGGTCTCAACGTGACGAGGCTTCTCAAGATATTTTTCGACGAAGCATTCGCCGCGACCGAAAGCCGCAATTGCCTCACGGGTTGCAGATTCAAAAAGCTCTGCAACTTCTTCTTGCTTGTAGGCAACTTTGATGCCACGGCCACCGCCACCGAATGCTGCCTTGATGGCAACTGGCAATCCGTGTTTTGCAACAAACTCAAGAACTTCTTCTGCACCAGAAACCGGATTGATGGTTCCGGGAGCAAGCGGTGCGCCAACCTTTTCGGCCACGTGACGAGCAGAAACTTTGTCGCCAAGCTGTTCGATGGCCTTTGGTGATGGGCCGATCCAAATCATTCCTGCGTCGATAACGGCGCGGGCGAAGTCTGCATTTTCTGCCAAGAAGCCATAACCAGGGTGAACCGCGTTTGCGCCTGACTTGCGAGCCACGTCGAGAATCTTCTCGATAACCAAATAGGTCTCTGGGCCGGTTGTGCCATGCAGCGCATAGGCCTCGTCGGCAAGCTTCACGTGCATTGCATCGCGGTCTTGATCTGCATAAACAGCAACCGAAGCAATGCCAGCATCTTTTGCCGCGCGAGCGATGCGAACGGCAATCTCGCCGCGGTTGGCGATTAGAACTTTGGTGATTTTCTTGGCTGAAACAGTCATAGCCCCAAGCCTATTGACTAAAAAGAGCCTTTTATTGGCGGTTTTTCACAACAAAACGGCAAATTCGTCTAGAAAACCACCAAACCGGGTCGGCCTGTGAACGATTGGCTGAGCTGCGGTCAGCCGGCGGCTAGCGATTCCAGAGACTCGTGTATTCGACGCCGAGCTGCAGGGTCAAATCACGCAGCGTCGGCAGGCTGAGCCCGATGACGCAGTGCGGGTCACCCTCAATCGCACGGATAAACGCCCCACCGAGGCTGTCAATCGTGAACGCGCCGGCCACCTTGAGCGGCTCGCGAGTCGCCACATAAGCGTCGATCTCGGCGTCGCTCAGGTCGGCGAAGTGCACGATCGTGCGGGCAGTGCGGCCAGTTGCCGGCGGCATAACTCCTGGCTGCGGGTTGCGGTTGTCAACTAGCCAGTGGCCCGAGTGCAGAACACCGGCTCGGCCGCGCATCTGCCTCCAGCGCTCGCGCGCTACCTCGGGGTAGTGCGGCTTGCCGAGCGACTGGCCGTCAAACTCGAGCGACGAGTCGCAGCCGATGATGAGTTTGCCGAAGGCATCCGTGTGGTTCAAAACTGCCTCTGCCTTGGCCTTAGCGAGCACGTGCACCATGTCTGAGGTGTTCGAAATCAATCCCATTGACTCGGCTCGAGCCGCAACCGCGTCTTCATCGACACCAGGAGAAATCGTGATCGGTTCGATTCCGGCATTGCGCAGCAGCGTGAGTCGCGCGGGCGATGTGCTTGCCAGAACCAATTGAGTCATGAAAATACTCTGGCACACTTGTCTAGTGAATAAAGACACCAATTGGCTAGGTCGAGTGCTCGAACTCGACATCGAAAAAGTTGCACACGGCGGAATCTTCGTCGCCCGACACGATGGGCGAGTGGTCTTCGTATCGCACGTATTGCCAGGTGAAAAGGTTCTAGCCATGGTCTATGAAGACCGCGGCGGCGCATTCTGCCGAGCTGAACCCCAAGAGATTCTGGTCGCATCACCTGACCGTGTTGAACACGTATGGGATCAAGCCGGCGTTGGCGGAGCCGGAGGCGCAGAGTTTGGACACATCAAACTTTCACGACAGCGCGAACTAAAGGCAAACGTTCTCGAAGAGGCACTTCAGCGCATGGCTGGCATCGACCGTCGCGTCGAGGTCGAGGCTGTCGAAGGTGACGACGAAAACAACGGTCTCGGTTATCGCACGCGCGTGCAGTTGCACGTTAACGAATTCGGCGACGCGGGGCCATACATGGAGCGCAGTCACGATGTTGTGCTTGTTCGCGATTTGCCACTTGCAGTAGAAGAAATTCGCGAGGCCAGCATTCACTCGAAGAACTGGTCTGGCGTAAAGAAGATCGACATCTCGGCCTCGAACACCGGTCAGCTTCAGTGGAAGGTCGACGACAAACTTAAGGGCGACGAGCGTTTGGTTGAGCGCGCCGCCGGTCGCACATTCAGAATTTCGGGTGGCGGCTTCTGGCAGGTTCATCGCAAGGCTGCCGACCTGCTTGCCAAAACCGTGCTCGACATGATTGACGAAGCTGGCTTCAACAAGAACGCAAATAACCTCGACCTCTATGGCGGCGTTGGTTTGTTTGCGAGCGCTCTTGCGACTCGCTTCGGCAACGAGACTCGCGTGACTACCGTTGAAGCATTCAAGCGCGCGACCGATGACGCGACTCTGAACATCGCAGACATGTCGAAGGCCAAAGCGGTTTGCGCTCAGGTCGACCGATTCTTGCAAGACCAACAGCGTGCGGCTCAGCAGGGTGCTTCATTCAAGGATGCCACCGTGGTGCTAGACCCACCGCGTGCGGGTGCCGGAGCGAAGGTCACCGGCCTCTTGGTTGACCTTGCACCTCAGCACATTGTCTATGTGGCCTGCGACCCGGTCGCCCTGGCTCGTGACCTAAAGGCCTTGCTAGCTGGCGGCTACGAGATTGCTGCCATGCGGGCATTCGACCTGTTTCCGCACACGCACCACCTAGAAACCATCGTTTCGCTCGTGCGAAAGGCATAGCCAGGGTTAGCCCAACGCGTGTCTTTGGCATCATTTAGAGTTCTAAACAATGTCTATGCAACTGAGTTCAACGCCGAGCCCGATCGCTTCTGAGCGCATCGAAATCTTGCTCGCAAAGGTGTACTCGGTTGCTGCAGCGTTGCTGTCAATCGACCTGTTGCGCAACGCTCTGAGTCAGGCGCACCTGCTCGATGGCATTTGGTTCTGGACCTTCTTCTTAGCGCTCATGATCGCTCAGGTTGGCTCGCTGCTTGGCGCATTCGTGTTGGGGCACATGAAGATTTGGTACCGCGCTATTTGCCTAATCACTCTTGCTGCGATGGTCACTTGGCCACTTCAAGTGCCAGACGCGACCGCATTGCCCGAAAATTTCAAACCATGGATTTGGTGGTCTGTGGGCTTCGCAAGTTTGGCGGCAGCCGGTGCCTTTAGGCGAAGCCTTAGCTTCGTTTTCTTGCTGCTCTTGCCAGTGTTTTGGTTATTTGTTCGCACGTCTGAAGCTGGCGGTGGCGAGCCTCTTGCTCTCGCTCTCGAAGACACCTTGTACGCGTTCTTTTTCGCAGGGTCGCTCGCAATTCTCGTAATGTTTCTTCGTCAACGCGCGGCCGAAGTCGACGAAGAATTTCACGCGCTTTATCAAGCCAGGTTCGAGCGCGCATTTCTTGACACCATTCAGAACGAGCGCACCAAAATTAACTCGATCGTTCACGACACGGTTGTAGCAACTCTCGATCGCGCAGCCGAGGCAACAACCGAGGCTCAAAGAAAACATGCTGCCGAGACAGCAAATGACGCAATCGGGCGTTTGGTTCGCGAAGCTGCGCGCGACCCAATGGCACGCGACACGATTCCGGCTGCTTCATATTTTGAGAGCCTCAAGACTGCGATTGAGCGCAGGGGTGGCAAGGTTCAGATCAAGATCAAGTCGGTCGGCGAACTGCAGATTCCACTCGAGGTCGCAATCGGCTTGGCCGAGGCCACATTTCAAGCACTTGGCAATTCGCTTGAACACGCTCCTGGCGCAACCACACGCGAAATTATTCTGAGCTCAACCGCTCGGTCGCTCAAATTTGTCATTCTCGACAATGGACCCGGGTTCAGGGTCTCTTCTATTCCAAACAGCCGCATGGGGGTTCGCCTGTCGATCTTCAAGCGCTTAGAGACCTTGTCTGTAAAGGCCAGCCTCCAGAGCGCACCTGGTGAAGGAACAACTTGGGTTTTCGAGTGGGGTCAGCAATGATCACTATTTCTCGACTCTGGCTAACCGCTATCACCCTCATCTTCGGGTTGTTTCTCGACATCATGGGTGTTCTGCACCTCGATCACTTCGACCCACCGCTAGTGGCCTTAGCCACAAATGTCGTCTATTTGATTTGCCTGACCATCACCGCGGTCGCATTTCGAGAGCCCCAATTACCAATCGGCGCTGCCATGCTCAATTTGTTTGCGGTGATCTTGATTCCTATCGCACTGCACGCCGTTCACGTCGTTGAACTTATCGGCAACAACGACACCTGGTATGTCACGGCACTCGCAGTCTTGCTTGGAGCGACGGCTGTTCGAAGGCAAATCTTTATCGCCGTCGCCGGCACCCTAATTTTGGCCATCGAGATAATTGTCTTTGGCGGCTGGGCTTTCATTCCAAAGAGTGGTTTGACAGGGGCAATTCTCTTGGTGGCGGCCTGCATATCGATTTCGATTGGGCTCGAACGAGCAGACAAAGCGATTGTTGATCTTCAAGAGCAGACCAGCAGCGAAAAACGCGAAATCGTGCTCACCGAGGCTGCGCGTGAAGAACACAGAATTCGCATTGAACGTGCAATCGAGAAAGTCATGCCGACTCTGCGTTTGATTGCCGATGGCACAAAACTTTCTAAGGCACAGCGTGAGTCAGCTTCTGAATTAGCTCAACAACTCGACGATGAAATTTCTGGCGGCCGCCTTTTTACCGAAGCTATCAAAAAGTCGATAAAGAATGCACGTGATCGCGGAGTTGAGGTAACTCTCATCGATGAGGTTGAAGCAGACAATCTCGATCGCGAGAACTTCGATGCTTTGCTCGAAATAGTTGTTTCGGCAATCGACTCGGTCAACGTCGGCCGCATCAAATTGTTTGCACCAAAGAACGAGCACTACACACTTCGGTTAACGGCAACGAGGCCGGGAGTTGTGACTCCCGACCTCGACCTGAAACTTGGTGAGCGTTAGCCCAGAAGCGCGAACTTCAAGGTGTCTAGACCTAGAGCACCGAGATTCAGTGCGGTCTTGTGGAACTCCTTGATGTCGAAGTCAGCGCCCTTCTTAGCCTTGTATTCGTCACGAATCTGCTCCCAGATGCGCTGACCAATCTTGTAGCTAGGCGCTTGTCCTGGCCAACCGAAGTAGCGGTGCACTTCGAAGTTCACGAACTCAGGGCTCATGTTTACGTTCTTACCCATGAAGTCGAGGGCATAGTCGAAGTCCCAGGTTCCGGTGCCGTCTAGCTTTGGCTTGCCAAGGTGCACACCGAGGTCTAGAACAACTCGAGCAGCGCGCATGCGCTGGCCGTCGAGCATGCCGAGACGGTCGCCTGGGTCATCCAAGAATCCGAGGTCAGCCATTAGGCGTTCTGCATAGAGCGCCCAACCCTCACCGTGGCCAGATGACCACGATGCAAGGCGACGCCATGAGTTCAACTCGGCGCGGTTGTAAACCTGCTGAGCGATCTGAAGGTGGTGACCAGGAACACCCTCGTGATAAACGGTCGTGGTTTCACGCCAGGTGTCGAACTCGTTTACGCCGTCTGGAACAGACCACCACATGCGGCCTGGGCGGCTGAAGTCGTCGGTCGGACCTGTGTAGTAAATGACACCAGAGTTGGTCGGAGCAATCATGCACTCGAGCTTGCGAAGCGGCTCTGCGATGTCGAAGTGAGTGCCGTTTAGCTTTTCAATTGCGTTGTCGCTCAAGCGCTGCATCCACTTTTGCAATTCATCTTTGCTGTGAAGCTTGCGAGAAGAGTCGTTGTTTAGAACTTCGATTGCCTCGGCAACTGTTGCACCTGGCTTAATCTCATTGGCTACGGCAATCTGTTCTGCGGTTACGCGGGCTAGCTCTTCGCGACCCCACTCGTAGGTCTCGTCAAGGTCGATTTTCGCGCCCAAGAATTTGCGGCTAAACAACGCATAACGCTCGCGGCCGATTGCATCTACGCTGTTTGCGTTCTCGAGCATGTCGCCCTTGAAGAACTCAAGCAATTTTGCGTAGCCCTCTGTTGCGGCGTGCCCTGCTGCAACTAGGTCTGCCTTTAGGCTTTCAGGCAACTCAGAGTCGCCTGCTTTTGCAGACGCCGCAAACTTGTTGAAGAAGCCGTCTGCAGCTGCAATTCCTTCGGTCATCTTGATGTTGAACTCAACCTGACGCTTGGCAGGTGTGTCGCCGGCTTCGATGCCTAGGCGCAAGGTGCGAATGTAGCCATCGATTGCCTCTGGCACAGAGTTCATTCGCTTGGTTAGGTTCTCCCACGCCTCGACGCTGTCGGTCGGCGAAAGATCAAAAATGTCACGAATTCCCTGTGCCGGAGAAGAAATCACGTCCAGGTCGCGCTTCCAGACACCTGAGTCGTGAAGTTCTTCGTTGAGTTCAAAGTTTGCCAGCATGGCAGCCTTGGTTACTTCGTCAACCTTGTCTGCAACAGGCGCTGCCTTCACCTGAGCGTGAAACTTTTTGCTTTCGGCAAGGTGCTCTTCGATTGCTTCTGGCGATGGATCATCTAGAAGGTGGTCTGAACCTTTGCGGCCAATATAGGTTGCAAACGATGGGCTGAGCTCAGCCATCTTGTCTACCCAGGCGTCTGCTACTTTGTCGAGTTCTGAAGGTTCACGCGTCATTGCTTTTTCCTTTGCTGGTTTGGTTTCTCTAATCTAGTTGAGGCCATCGCGATAAGAGGCAGTCCACTGGCCAAAGCCAGGGTTGATTCCTCCACGAAGATTTACGCTGTTGCGATTCCAGGTCGATTTCGGTTGACGAATCGCACCGCGGTTTGAAGATCTCTCTTCGGCAGCTGCTGCTTCGACAATCGCGATGACAGCGGCGAGCTCTTCGGGGGTCGGGTTTCCGCGAACCACCTTTAGCTCTTCTCGAATGTTTTCTTCACTCATAATTTGATTCGCTTTTTATAGCGGAATGTTGCCGTGCTTCTTCGGTGGAGTGTCTGCTCGTTTGGTGCGCAGAGCACGAAGAGCCTTGATCACAGAGATTCGAGTAGCGCTCGGTTCGATGATGCCGTCGAGCTCGCCACGTTCTGCCGCCAAGAAAGGTGATGCAACGTTGTATGTGTATTCGGCTGCCAACTTTGCGCGCACCGCAGCGACATCCTCGCCTGCTTCTTCGGCTTTCTTGATTTCGTTGCGATACAAAATGTTGACTGCACCCTGACCACCCATAACGGCAATCTCTGCGGTTGGCCAAGCAAGGTTGATGTCTGCGCCAAGCTGCTTTGAGCCCATAACGATGTAAGCGCCGCCGTATGCCTTGCGGGTAATCACGGTTACTAGCGGAACAGTTGCCTCTGCATATGCATAGAGCAATTTTGCGCCGCGGCGAATAACGCCGGCCCACTCTTGGTCGGTGCCAGG
>JBEGTK010000015.1:0-8658 GCA_041179445.1 Actinomycetota bacterium
GACTACGGCGTGATCACCTACTGGATCGGCGGTCTTGCGCTCTGCTTGTTCGTTGGTCCGGCACAGGCTTCGAGCCGAACTTTTGTATCTCGCTTTACGCCAGCTGGCCGTGAGGGCGAGGTCTTCGGGCTTTACCAGTTCACCGGCCGTGCGGTCAGTTTCATGTCTGGAACGATGTGGACTTTGTCGATAACAATTGCCACCGTTTTTCTAGGTTCCGGTAAGCACACCATCTGGGGCATCTGGGGCCTGATGTTGATTCTCATCGTGGGTCTCTTCTTGCTGACCAGGGTGCACCCAAGACCGACGGTTCTAGAGAGCAAATAATTCGACAAGTTGTAGAATTGTGCAATGACCAAACGCGCAAGACAGCAAGGCGAACTCGAAAACCTGGTTCTAGATATTCTCTGGGATGCCGATCAGCCGTTGACTTCTAACGAGATTCTTGCTCGTTGCAATGTCGATAGCGATCTTGCACTAACCACAATTCTCACGGTGTTGTCTCGTCTTTGCGACAAAGAACTTGTTGAGCGCACAGCTGGCGAAGGTCGTTCTCATCTATTTGCTGCCGTCGACTCGCGCGAACAGCACACAGCCCGCCAGTTGCTAGAACTAGTCAATGACTCGTCTAATCAAGCGCTAACGCTTTCGCATTTCACAGCTGGCCTCAGCAAAAAGTCTCTTGCAGCGCTAAAGAAACTGCTGAACGAAAAGTAGTTCGTGAAACCTGCGCTCGTTTTAGTGCCGCTCGCACTCGAGTGGGTGGTGATTGCTTCAACAATCGCGCCACTGTGGCTAGGCCTGTTCACAAAACGTCCTCGCTTTGGAATTGCCGCTTGGTTGATGCTCTTCGTTTCGGCTATCGTTGCGACCTCAACTGCAATCATCGTCGCGGTTTGGTCTGTGTTCGATAACTTCTCGAGCCTTGAGCAAGATCGTCAAGATCTCTTTCTCACGATTGTCTTCAGTCTTTTGCCTTGGTTGCTATTTGCAATGGCTGGAATCGCCATCAATCTCATAAACCTCAAAATCGACCCAATCGTGGCCAAGTTCAAGCAGCTTTTCTCGTCGCCGGTGTTGCCAGGCAAGTTGATTCGCACGTTTGAGGGCGTGCCCGTTGAAGTCGTTGAAATCGACGTGTTCTTTGCCATCGCGCTTTCAAAGCCAAGCCCCAGGATTCTGGTGTCTAGCGGGGCGGTTCACTCGCTTACCGAAGCTCAACTCGAAGCTGTGCTCTGGCACGAGTTAGGACACCTCAAAGCCAGACATAACGGCCTTCGCCGGTTCGTTCGGGTGGTCGAGACCCTGACCGGATTCGTTCGAGCATCAAAGGTAATGAGCCGCGAGGTTGATCGGCTTTGCGAGGTCGCAGCAGACCAGTTTGCGGCCAAACGCGTTGACGCTTCAGTGCTCAAATCGGCACGAGCCAAGTTTCTCTAACTAAAGAGTTCTTCGGCCAGAATCTGACCCGGCTCAACCCCACGGGCTATGGCGAAAACTGCCGAGCCAACCGGAGTGGTCCATTGGTTTAGCAGGTCAAACTCAGCCAACCTCTTCTGAACAGGCAGGTATTGCTTAGTCAAGTCACGCGCATAGGCGGTCCAGAGCAGGCCCGACTCGAGCTCTCCTGGATTTTCACCGAGCACCTGGTAGTTGAATGGGCGTCTGAAGAATCGTTCACCTAGGTCTGCAGCCGAGGCTCTGCGAACGTGAGCAAAAGCAGGGATGACATCTAGGCCATTTGGTTTCTTGGCGTTAAAGTCGAGAAAATCGAATTCGTTCGTCTTTCCTAGCGGTGCGCCCGTGTCGAGATGCCGACCGATTACGTCTTCTTTGGCTTCACGACCGAGTTTGTCCCATGTGTCAAGATTCATGCGAATGCGGCGAAGCACCAACTGGGTTCCACCAACTGCCCATTTCGGTCCATCAGCGATCCAGACCAATTTGTCGAAGTCTTCGGTGCCGAGATCAGGGTTGTCAGTGCCATCGACCTGACCCATCAAATTTCGCTGGGTCTTTCCTTCTGGCGTGGTTCCGATAGCGTTTGTGAATCCTGGCTGAATCCACTTAGAAGTTGCAAAACTAGAACTGTCTCGAATGAGAATTCGGGTTACGTGACTCAGAATTTGAAGATCGTCTGCTGAAACGTGGATTAGAACGTCACCGCCACAAAATTTTTCATCGAGCCTGTCTATTTTGAAGCTTGGCAATTCGGCAAAACCGACTGGAACTTTTGCTTCGAGGCTGAGCTTCTTGAATAAGGCTGGCCCGAAGCCAAGAGTGACGGTCAAGTTTGCCGGGCCAACAACTAGCTCAGGATGCGGATCGGCCAGCGCCGACTGCCCGCCGCTTAGACGCGAAATGTCATCGGTAAGCAAAACCATCCAACGCAACATGTCGTCGCTGGTGACGTTTGGCAACAGTTCAAAAGCGAGAAAGTTTGAATGAGCTTGGGCCTTGCTCTCAATGCCAGCCTGGTGCTCACCCGCCCAATTAGTCTTTCGACTAGCCACTGCAGTTTGATTAGCGGCAATCGCATCTGAGTAGCCGTTTTTGTATGCCTCTGCAACCGCAGCGCCACCCGCCGCCAAGACAGTGCCGGCGGCACCCGCGGTGGCGAGTGAACCGAGAATGATTTGACGGCGAGTGAGCATGTTGCGAGTTAGTTGCTTGACTCAGGCATAGGCATTGGTGACGGGTCGTAATCTTCGTCGCCAGATTCGCTTGTCTTAGCTAGCATCTCTGGCAGAACGATGTCATCTGCGCCGTCGAACTTCAAAGTGAGGTTTATCTTGGTGCCAACCAAGATTGCCTCGGTAAGACCCATAAGCATGACGTGAAGGCCGCCTGGCTCTAGCGAAACAGTCTCGCCCGGCTTAATTTCGATGCCACCTTCTTTTTTGCTCATAACGCCATCAACAACTTGATGGGTTTCAACCATCGGAGCGATTTCGCTGGTTCCGCCAATTAGAGTCACAGTCTTGTCGGTGTTGTTGGTGATTTGCATGAATACGCCAGTCATGCCGCCAGCGTGGTCCGAGTATTCCGAAGCTCGAACCCAAGCGCCAGTTACCTCAACCTTGCCTGCCTCAGCAGGGGCACAAGCTGCAAGCGAGAAGATCATGGCCGGAACCATAATCAGGGCGATAAGTGCCTTCTTAAACAATTTGTCTCCCAAGTTGTAGGTGAGAAATCTCACTCTACAAATTGTAGAACATTACTTCTGTTTTGTTGAACTCTTGCGACGAAAAATGAATGCCAAAGCACCAGCTGTCGCAAGGCCCACAATCGACAAGAAAATCAAAGTCCAGTCTTGCTTTTGCGATGAGTGTTCGAGTTCACCCGCCGGAGCCGGTGCAATTACATTGCCGCCTTCTTCACCGACGACGAAAGAAAATGAACCCTCAATTGGGTGCCCGTCGGCAGACACAACTCGATAGACGACCGAGTATTTCCCATTCGCGGCAGACTGATCGACTTGCGTTGACACGTTAGTTCCGGCGACGACAACTTCGCCATTATCAATGCGTTCACCAGACTCATTGCTGACCAAAATTTGATTGGCGTCTTCTGAAGCATCAACAATCAAAATGTTCTCGGCGAATTCGAGAGTCACGGTCTTAGGCATCGACTCAAGAATCTGACCGGCAGAGGGGTCTGAAGAAACAAGATCTGCGTGACCTCGAGCACTCAACGGCCCGATGGGTGCAAGCGCAAACGCAAGCAAAAGCGCAAGCAGCCAACCGGGCGCCCGGCGAGGAGCACTCACCACATTCATAGAACTAGTTCTGTTCTAGTGGTTCGTTGCCTACGTCGGTGCGATAGAAGTTCATGTATGAACGCGATGCGGTTGGGCCGCGCTGACCCTGGTAGCGGTTCAGATATTTTTCTGAGCCATAAGGAGTCTCTGATGGCGAACTCAACTGGAAAAAGCAGAGCTGCCCGATCTTCATTCCTGGCCAAAGTTTGATCGGCAGGGTTGCCATGTTTGAAAGTTCGAGAGTTACGTGACCGTTGAAACCTGGGTCTACGAAACCGGCGGTCGAGTGGGTTACCAATCCGAGTCGACCGAGTGAGCTCTTGCCCTCGAGACGAGCTGCAACATTGTCTGGCAGCTTTACGAACTCGTAGGTTGATCCGAGTACAAATTCGCCCGGGTGAAGAATAAATGGCTCGTCTGGTGCGACCTCAATGAAGCGGGTTAATTCTTCTTGTGGCTCGGCTGGGTCGATGAACGCATACTTGTGGTTATCGAAGAGTCTGAAGAAGCGGTCAATGCGCACATCGAAAGACGATGGCTGCAACAAAGACATGTCGAGTGGCTCAAGGCCAATTTGTCCGGCTTCAATTGATGCGCGAATATCGCGGTCTGACATAAGCATGGCTCAAGATTACCGCCTAGATTAAAGGCATGAGCTCAAAGACGACCCTCGAGAATTTTGTTGACTTTTCAAACCGCCTGCGCGACTCGCTTGCCTTGCGCGAAGAGGTTCTTGGCTTGGTGCTCGTCGGCTCGACCGCTGACCTAGCTCGCGTTGACGAGTGGAGCGATCACGATTTCTATGTGGTGACCAAAGATGGTCAAGCCGAATCAATGCGTCAAGATCTGAGCTGGCTGCCAGACCACGATTCGATTGTCATGAGACCTCGCGAGACCGCTCACGGACTAAAGGTTGTCTATGAAGACGCCAGCGTTCTCGAGTTCGCGGTGTTCGACGATCACGAGCTAGACCAGGCCGGAGCAAACGCCTACAACGTCACCCTTGACCGCAGCAACATCACCGAGCGCATGGCCGCTATCGCCGAGCGCAGCAAGCCAAAAGGCTATGACTTCGACACCGAATTCGAGGTGTTCTTGGGGCAGATGCTCATCGGCATTGGTCGTGCCCGTCGCGGTGAGACCTTGATTGCCGGCCAATTCATTCGCAGCTACTGCCTAAATCGGGCGCTTGGCTTCATGCGTGCCTGGGTCAAGCCACTTGCCGGCACCGAGCCAAAAGAAGACAGTCTCGACCGTTTTCGCCGTTTCGAGCAGCAATACCCAGAGCTCGGAGCCGAGATTGAGGCGATTCTGCAGCAGCCCGTTGAGGCTGTTGGCAAGCACCTGGTTGACCTTGTCGTGCGAGTTGGCCACGGCCACCTGACCGAAAAGCACCTCAGCCAAGTTCACGTCGTGCGTCAGCGCTTCGACTGGATCTAGTGGTCTAGACCGACCTTGCGATAAATAGCCTTCATCCACTTCGGTGCCCACCAGTTCAAATCACCGAACAGGCGCATAAGTGCGGGCACTAGCAACGCGCGGATGATCGTCGCGTCTAACAAAATCGCAAAGGCGATTCCGATGCCGAGCATTTTCATAATCGTGACGCTCGATGTTGCGAATGCGATAAACGAGAATGCGAGCACAAGAGCTGCCGCTGTGATGATGCGACCCGAACGCTGCAAACCAATCGCAACCGAATCGGTCGTTGATAGTCCAGCTTCATGTTGCTCTTTGATTCGACTAAGCAGGAACAACTCGTAGTCCATCGACAAACCGAAAGTAACAACGGCAATCAAAACAATTGAAGAAGTGTCGACGCTTCCGGTGACAAAGAAATCACCGAGCAACCACTTTAGGTTTCCGTCGATGAAGACCCATGTGACGAATCCATAAGTTGCCCCGAGCGAAAGCATGTTTAGCAGAACAGCTTTTATCGGAAGAATCACTGACCCGGTGAATAGGAACATCAGCAATAGTGTGAATCCGATAATCCAGATTGCAACAATTGGCAACTGCTCAACAATTCCATCTTGCGAGTCGCTATAAATTGCGGCGGTTCCACCGAGAAGCGGGGTGTGGCCTGGCATTTCGATTTTTCGAATCTCGGTTGTAAGGTCTTGACCTGCAACCGAGCGCGGCTCGACATCGTGAACAGCTTGAATTCGCTGGTATCCATTTTGCGAATACGACGCGAACATCGGCGCGTATCCCTGATCAATCACACCGTTCTGCGCAATGCCCGCAGAACTCTGAACACGAATGATGTGAGGCAACTTTGATAGCTCGACTGCGTAATCAAGAACATCGCCGCTCGCCGCACCCTTCACGAGAATCTCAACGGGGCTAGCTTCGCGCCCGCTGAAGCGCTCTCGAATCACGTTGTTGGCAACAACTGCTCTGCTGTCTTGCGGCAGCACGCGGTCGTCGACCTGGCCGAACTTGATGTTGCCGCCAAGGCTGAACAAGCCGCCGAGGCCAATGATGGCAACAAGCGCGATGCTCAGCGGGCGGCGCATGACGAAGCGCGCGGTTGAGCCCCAAAGGCCGCGGTCTTCGGTCTTGGCGACGCGACGGCCGATTTTGAATTTGTTTACTCGGTCACCAAGAATTGCTAGCATCGCAGGCAGAGCGATGAGCGCACCGGCAATCGACAAGATCACAACGACAACGCCACCGAGTGCAAATGACTTCAAGAAGTACTGCGGAAAGAATCCGAGCGCTGCAAGAACAATGGCAACGGTAATGCCGCTAAACAAAACTGTTCTACCGGCACTGTTGACGGTGGCAATTACTGCTTCATCAACCGGCTTGCCTCGTTCGCGTTCTTCGCGAAAACGATTCACCATCAGCAGGGCATAGTCGATTCCGAGACCAAGACCGAGGCCGGTGATTAGGTTCATTGCAAATATGGATGTGTCTGTAAATTGCGCAGAGACCCAGACGAAGAAGAAGCTGCCGACAATTGCTAGGCCGCCAACTAACATCGGCAAACCGGCTGCAACCAAAGAGCCAAAGACAAAGACGAGCAGCAGCAGAGTTAGCGGAACAGCAATAGATTCTGCTTTCGCTAGGTCTTCGCTAATTGTGGTGTTGATCTCTGCGCTGATTGCGGCAAAGCCCGCAACATAAAGTTTTGCGCCTTCGTATTCACCGGTGAATCGATCTGAGATGGTCTTGCCCACCTGCGACTGAACAACGTCGTCTTTAACTTTCACAAAAAAGTAGGTTGCTTTGCCATCTGTGCTTCTAAGAGATGCAGGGTAGCCGAGCGTGTAATAGCTGGTGACCTTCTCGACACCAGAAACTGATTTCAACTCGCGCAGCAAGTTACTGCCGATTTGCTTGCTCGAATCGGTGTCGACCAATTCGGGCATGTCTGCAATCAAAACAACTTCGGGGGTTTGAGTAGCGAATTTTGAGTCAAGCAATTCCATCACTCGAGTCGAGTCGCCGTTCGGGTTGTCATAGCCGCCGGCCTTCAACAGAGCAAAACTTTGAAAGCCGAAGATTGAACTGAGCAGAATGACTGCTACGAAACTAAAGAGTGCCGATTTCTTGCGGCGAACAACTAGTTCTGCCCAACGATTCATGGTGCTTTTCCTGACTTTGGGCGTGCGAAGATTTCCCTATGAATGTTCAACGCAGAACTGCCTATTTCTATTTCATTCTCGCAGGTGCGGGGTTGTTGACGGCCTGGTATTTCAACTTCAAGGCCATCGTCAACCAAGAGAACTTCTTTGGAGATTGGTTCACCTCTAACGCAGATTTGGTGGTTGCCTGCGATCTGCTGATTACCGCCTTTGCCGCCGGCCCATACATGATCATTGAGGGTCGCCGACTAAAGATGCGCACCCCTTGGCTCTATTTAGCGCTTTCGGCAGTCAGCGCCATTGCCTTCGTTTTTCCGCTGTTTTTGGGCATGCGCTCGCTAAAGCTCGCCAAAGATCACTTGGCTGGCGGTCGACTCGAAACCCACACGATTCATAAGCACCGAGTCGACGTCTGGGTGCCTGCCGACCTGAACCCAGAAACCCCGGTTTTGGTGATGCACGACGGCAAGAACCTCTTCATGCCTGAGTTCTCAACCTTTGGCGCCACCTGGGGCCTGCTTGACGCCCTTCGACCAGACGCGCGCGGCTATCGGCGCATCCGTGGAGATCGCACACCGATGATTGTTGGCGTTTGGCAGCTTGACGACAGCACCCGCATTAACGAACTCGGCCCGCAGGTTCTTGTCGACTCAAACCCAGAAATTCTCGACATGTTGCCAGAGGCGATGAGGCCGGCGAGCCGAGTCATGCTGAGCGACGAATATCAGGCGCTGCTTGCCAAAGAGATTCTGCCGTTCTTGGCGAAACGTCACTCGCTGAAGCTCGACAGCTGCCGAACCGCAATTGCGGGTTCGAGCATGGGTGGCCTTGCTTCACTTTATGGTCTTGCGAAATATCCAGACGTTTATGGAACCGCACTTGCATATTCAACGCACTGGCCATTCGGCATGCAACTTGCAGTTGATGGCTTGGCGAAAGCGCTGCCCGATGCAGGCAAAAACAGAATCTGGACCGACTGCGGCACCATCGAACTCGATGCGCTCTACCCGCCGTTGCACGAAAAGTTTGTTGCTCTCATGCGCGCAAAGGGATACACAAAAGAAGAAGAATTCATCGGCGCGGTTTATCCGAACACGGGTCACAGCGAAACCTGGTGGGCAGGTCGCGTTGAACACCCGATCAACTGGTGGCTTAACCCGAATGAACCGAAAAGCAATTTGACCGACCGCGAATGGGTCGGACTAGCTCAATAGGAATTCATGGAACGCAAAGAGATTCGCGGTTACGACGCAGTTCGAAATGCCGCAAAAGATTTCGAAACCTACTCGAGTGATTTGCTTGGCG
>JBEGTK010000016.1:0-8506 GCA_041179445.1 Actinomycetota bacterium
CAGAGGTTTGCGCTGAGCGTGACCCGAAGGGGCTATACAAGAAAGCAGCCGCCGGACAGTTGCCGAACCTAACCGGAGTCGGCCAAGACTATGAACCGCCAACCACTGCAGAACTAGTGCTCGACGGTCAGGCCGCCCTAGACGAAAACGTAGCGCTGCTACTCGAGACTTTCTTCAATAACTAACGGCCGAGCAAGCGCTTGGCTAAGCGACGAGGCAGTTTCGAAAGCCCAGAAAGCCTGTGTCTGCGCATCGCAGCGGCAATCAACTCTTCGATGTCTTTAGCAACGGCCGCTTCTTCGACTTCGTCGATTTGCTCAGCAGCCGCCCATTTGGCAGCAAATAGGGGCTCTTTGCCGCCGAACCATTCGCTCGAAATCTGCTTGTGATCAGCCTCGAACCGCTCATCAAAGAGCTCGATTGTCGCTGTGGCTGGAGTTAGGCCCTTGCCTGGGTGTCTTTTCTCGAGTTGATTGAAAAGCCAGCGATCCTCGGCCAAGAGTCGAACCCGATCAGACGTTGCGTTCACCTGATTCAAGGCACGCAAGGCCGCCGCAGACAGGTTCACGTTGCGCACCTCTTGCTTGCTCATGTCGATCTGCTGCTTCGAAATCTCACAGGCACCCAAGAAATCGCTGAGCAGCGCCTCAGCCGGCTGCGACTCGGCATAAATTCTGGCGTCAATCGCTTCTCGACCAAAGACCGTCTGCCAGTTCTGCAGAGTCTTCTTGTTGTCGATAATGTGTGAAATTCTCGGATGCTCCGGGCGATAGAAAGCATCGGTGACGTGAACGCCCTTTTTGATTGCCATGCCGTGGTGGCTCATCACAATCTTTAGCGGGTCGCGCAGATAAAGCAGAATCTTGAAGTTACCCAGACCAATTGATTCGAGAGATGTCTTGAGCAGTGAGATGTCTTCAACAGTCAACAGGCGTGACTGAAAATGTTCGCTGCTTAGAATTACGCGCTCTGGCTTAGCCGCAGCAATTTCTTGCTTCAGCGACTGAAGTTTCTTGTTGCGAAATGCATCAAGTTGCTGCTGGTTGGTAATGCCAAGCTGCTTGGTTAGCCCGTCGGCACGAAACTTTGAGTAACTAGCGATGGCAAGATGAAAGTTATTGCCGGCATTCGTGGTGTTAGAAACCAGAATTGACGACTCGAGCAGTCGACTGCGATTTTGACTAAGCAAATATTGAATGCTGGTCGTGCCTGTCTTCTCAAGACCAATGTGCAAAATTGTCTGCTTCATATTCAAAGTCTGCCTTAGCGAGTCTGAACCGTGGTCACCGGCAGCGTTGAATCTGCACCAAAGTCGAGCCCGCTAGGTTCATATCCGGCCATAATCAACTGCGAACCGATGGCAGCAATCATCGCGCCATTGTCTGTGCAGAGCGAAAGCGCGGGAATGCGCAATTCGATTCCGTTTGCATCGCAGCGCTCCTTAGCAAGTTCGCGAAGCCTGCGGTTAGCGATTACGCCACCTCCGAGAAGCAGACGGGGCACGTTGTGATCTAGACACGCGTTCACGGCCTTTGTCACTAGAACGTCAGCAACCGCCTCTCTGAAACTGGCAGCAACATCTGCAACGTTCATGTCGGCAGCCTCACCGGCTGCGGCTTTTGCCTGAGCAACTTCAACGTGACGGGCTACCGCTGTCTTGAGCCCACTAAACGAGAAGTCGTAGCGATGCTTATGCATGTCTTTTGGCAGGGTTAGTCCACGCGGAAAACGAATTGCCTTCGGGTCGCCGCCTTCGGCCGCTCGGTCAATCTCTGGCCCACCCGGATAACGCAGTCCAAGAACGCGAGCAACCTTGTCGAACGCCTCACCGGCAGCGTCGTCGATTGTCTCGCCTAGCAGCTCAACATCGTTGAGCAGATCGCGCACCAATAGAAGCGAGGTGTGGCCACCGCTGACGAGCAGTGCAACGGTTGGGGTTTCGAGTTCGCCTCGTTCGAGAATGTCTACGCCAACGTGGCCAACCAGGTGGTTCACTGCATAGATCGGCTTGCCGAGCGAAACGGCGAGTGCCTTAGCAGCACCGACACCAACCATCAGTGCACCGGCTAATCCTGGTCCGTTGGTCACGGCAATGGCATCAATCTCTTCGAGCGATACCTTCGCGGTGGCAAGCGCTTCGTGCAGAGTTGGGCCGAGGGCTTCGAGGTGAGCGCGGGCGGCTACCTCAGGCACTACCCCACCGAATCTCGCGTGCATCTCCATAGAAGATGAAATGACGTTGGCAAGCAGCGTGTTACCGCGAACGATTCCGATTCCGGTTTCGTCGCAACTCGATTCGATTCCGAGAACGAGCGGTTCGTGCTTTGCTTCACCGGCAAGAATCAGTCGCATCACTATCGCATCGACGTCATCTGGTTGGTAATAACGCTTGCGCACATCGATATGTTCGAAGCCGAGTGCACGATAAAGATTCTGTGCCGTTGGGTTGTCTGCTCGAACTTCGAGAAAAACGTCTTTGAGTTTTGCTCGCTTGGCTTCTGCAAGAAGCGCATTCATCAGGGCTCGACCCAAACCAATGCCTCGAGAGCTCGGCGTCACCGCGATGGTCTGCACGTCACCCTGTGCGACGAGTGGCGACTTTGCCAAACCGGCATAACCGATGAGTCGATCTGGGTCTTCTGCGATAGTCGAATAGGCAACAACATAAAAACGTTCCGCACCAACAAGTTCGTCGTGCATGTTTTCGATTGACCAGGCATCGCTTGCGAAGCACTCGTTCTCGATGCGCATGATTTGGTCGAGATCGTTTTCATCGGCAATTCGAATTGCCCAGTTGGCTGTCACGAGCTGACCTTCTTGCCGAATTGTCCGTTGGCCTTTGGTTCGACGGCATCTGGTGCGCGCAAATACATCGCGGTCACGTCGCGCTCGAGCAGATTGTCTGCTCGAAGTGCCTCGGCAAGCTCGCCAACAGCAGCACCGGTGATCTGGGCGTCTGTGGTTAGTGGCTCAAGCATTCTGGCCTCGAGCATTTCGGCAAGAGCGGCGGGCTTCAGCACCTCGGGGCCTTCAACACGCATCGGCGAACCGTTCGCGCTAAGCCCGCTATAGAGCGCCCAATAGACCTCTGAGCGGCGGGCATCTGTTGTGACGAGCAGCGGCTTGGCCGGGCTTGCCTTCAGGGTTTTCAGGGCCGTGAGGGCAATTGCGTCAAGGCTGACAACACCAGACAGTTGGGCTCCAGAGCCCTCTGCAAACATGGTGGCAGCGGCAAGGCCAACGCGCAAACCGGTGAACGGTGCCGGGCCTCGACCCACGACAACTTCGATTACCTGCTGGCCGGTGACCTTTGCCTCGGCAAGCACCGATGCAATTGCAGAGCCGATGCTTTCGGCGTGCTTCATGTTGTCTGTGATGTTTTTCTCGGCAACTAACTTGCCGTCTCTAAATAGCGCAACGCTGGTTCCGGCAGAGGTGTCAATCGCTAGCAGAGCGCCCATTAGAGGGTCACGCCCTTCCAGCGTTCGCCATAACCGGTGATGCAAACCTCGCGGGTTTCGTCGTCTTGGTCACCTGAAGTTTCATCACTCACAAAAGACTCGCGGGCGATTTCGATCTCTAACCAATCGTCACTGACGCCATCGAGCATTCCCTTGCCCCATTCAACAAGCACGATGCTGTTTTCGTAATCGATGTCGAGATCATCAAGTTCATCAGCACTGCCAAGACGATATGCATCAACGTGCACCATCGGCACGCTTGAGTCTTCGCGTTTGTGTGTTCTTGCAATTACAAAGGTTGGCGAAGATACGTTTCCGATTGCTCGCAGGCCTTCGCCGATGCCTCGAGTCAAAGTTGTTTTTCCGGCACCGAGTGGGCCAACCAAAATCACCAAGTCACCTGCGCGAAATTCTTTGGCAAGGCGAATGCCGAGCGCGTGCATTTCATCTGCGTCGCGAATTTGTAATTCGAGAATTGGCTTAGACATAAATGTTGCCGAGTTAGTCAATCGCGCCAAGGTAGGTAACCCTGAAGCGGCCACCCATGCGAGTCACGATTTCGTAGTTGATGGTGTCTGCCGCAGCAGCTAGGTCGTCTGCGCTTGGCACGCCCGATGCTGGGTCGCCAAAGATGACGACTTCGTCGCCTGCGACAACCTCGTCGTCGCCAACGTCGATCACGAACTGATCCATGGCGATGCGCGATTCAATCTTGTAGCGCTTGCCGTTGATTGAAACCTCGGCCTTGCCGCTCGCGTTGCGTGGCAGACCCTCGGCATAACCAACCGGCACAAGCGCGAGGGTGGTCTCGGCGTTTGTGCGGGCTAGGTAGCCATAAGAGATGCCGGCACCGGCCTGAACTCGCTTCACCTGGGTGACCAGGGCTTTTGCCGTCATGGCTGGGCGCAGGGCATATTCGGCAGAGTGGTGGTCTGCGAATGGCGAGAGCCCATAGAGACCGACGCCGATGCGAACCATCTCGTAGTTAGCCTCTGGATAGCTCAAGGTGCCGTCAGAGGCGGTTAGGTGGCGAAGCTCAAACTCGAGGCCTAGGGCTCGCGCCTGCTCAACTGCGGCGTCGAAGGCCGCGATTTGAGCCCGGTCGTCTGCCTCAGAGGTGCTGCTCAGGTGGCTAAAGACACCGACGGTTTCGACAAGACCCTGGCCAACCAGGTCAATGGTGGCGGCAACCAACGCCGGCCACTCTTCGATGCTCGAGCCGTTGCGACTAAGCCCGGTGTCTACCTTCAGGTGCAGCTTTGCCACCTTGCCGGTAATTCGGGCTGCGTCTGCGATGCGCTCTAGTTGCTCGATGTTGGCAACGCCAAGGTCAACGTTTGCATCGAGCGCTTCAGTAAATCTGTCGTTTGGGTCGTGCAACCACGCGAGCACCGGAGTCTCAATGCCACCCTCGCGAAGATGCAGAGCTTCGTCAACATCGGCGACACCGAAATAATCAACCTTTGCGGTTTCGAGTTTCAGTGCGACTTCATAGAGTCCGTGACCATATGCGTTTGCCTTGACGACTGCAAGCACCCTTGCGCCGCCAGCACGATTCTTGAAGTTTTCGAAGTTGTCGACGATTGCATCGAGATCAATAATTAGGTCGCGCATCAGACACCGCCCTCTGCAACAAGAAATGCCATCGCAAAGTTTCCGTCGTGAGAAATTGAAAGATGAAGGTTTTGAATGCCGCGCGACTTTGCATAGTCTGCAGTCGAATCGAAAAGTGAAATCTCAGGTTTGCCGAGTTCGTCTTTTGAAACACGAACGTCGTGCCAGCGCATTGGCTTCGAGTCACCAAAAACTTTAATCAAAGCTTCTTTTGCAGCGAACCGGCCAGCCAGTGTTCGAGTTGCGGCGTCGCGTTCATCCGAGTGAAAAATCTTTTCAATCAAGCCAGGGTTCTTCTCGATTGAATTCTCGAATCTGCTCAGATCAACCAGATCAACGCCGACGCCGATAATCATCGTTGCCTATTCGACCGTTACCGACTTCGCGAGGTTGCGAGGTTGGTCAACGTCGAGCCCCTTCGCGGTCGAAAGCGCAAGAGCGAAAGCCTGCAGCGGAATCACGGTAAGAATCGGCGCGAGCAGAGTCTCGCATTCAGGAACGAAAATCACGTTCTCGGCATAGCTCGAAACCTGGCTGTCGCCCTCTTCTGCGATTGCGATTACCTTTGCTCCGCGAGCGCGAATTTCTTGAATGTTCGAGATCACCTTTGGGTGCAGGCTGTCTTCATCGCGCGGGCTCGGAACGATCACAATGACCGGCTGCCCCTCTTCGATAAGCGCAATCGGGCCGTGCTTCAGCTCGCCAGCGGCAAAGCCTTCTGCGTGAATGTAGGCAAGCTCCTTGAGCTTGAGCGCGCCCTCCATGGCAACCGGAAACCCGACGTTGCGGCCCAAGAACAGTACCGACTTGGCGTTTGCCATTTCGGCTCCGAGGCGCTCAGCCTGCTTCAAACCCTCGATTACGTGCGAAACGCGACCAGGCATCTTGAGCAGGTCGAGGCCGACTCGCTGCAACTCCGCAGCTGGCACTGCCCCACGGATGCTCGCCAAGAAGAGCCCGAGCAAGAAACCGGCGGTGATCTGCGCGGTTAGCGCCTTGGTCGATGCAACGGCAACCTCTGGGCCGGCGTGGGTGTAAATCACTGCGTCACTCTCGCGCGCGAGGGTTGCACCCTGGGTGTTGCAAATCGCAAGCACCTTTGCGCCGAGTTCTTTCGCGTAGCGAATTGCCATGAGCGTATCCATGGTTTCGCCAGACTGAGAGATTGCAACAATCAAAGTGTTCTTGTTGATAATCGGGTCGCGATATCTGAACTCGTGTGAGAGTTCGACCTGCACCGGAATGCGCGACCACTTTTCGATTGCATACTTTGCGATGTCACCGGCATAGCTCGCGGTGCCACACGCAACGATGATGATGCGCTCGAGGTTTTTGATGTCTTCGTGTGAGAGTCCGTCGATCTCGGCAAGACGCACAGAACCATCTGAGTTCAAACGACCCATAAGGGTGTCTGCAACCGCCTGAGGTTGGTCTGCGATTTCTTTCGCCATGAATGACGACCAGCCGCCCTTGCTTGCGGCAGAGGCATCCCAGTCAACGGTGAATTCTTCTGGAGTTACTGTCTTGCCATCAAAGGTGCGAACCTCAACCGAGTTTGCGCGCAGAATCACGATCTCGTCTTGACCAACGCTGATTGCTCGCTTGGTGTGTTCAACGAAAGCGGCGACGTCTGAACCCAAGAAGTTTTCGCCATCGCCAAGACCGATAACAAGAGGTGCGTTTCGACGAGCAGCCAAAACTACGTCTGGCTGGTCTTCGTGAATTACCAAAATGGTGAACGCGCCGTGAAGGCGAACCACGACTGATGCGAAGGCAGCAGGCAGGTCGCCGGTCTTCTCGAACTCGCGGGCAATCAGGTGGGCGGCAACCTCAGAGTCAGTCTCGCTGGCAAACGATGTGCCCTCGGCGAGAAGCTCGGCCTTGAGCTCTGCGAAGTTCTCGATGATGCCGTTGTGAATTAGTGAAAGCTTCTGGGTCTGGCCACCGAGGTGCGGGTGGGCGTTGCCGTCGGTTGGTGCTCCGTGGGTAGCCCAGCGGGTGTGGCCAATGCCGATCTGTGCGGCTGGCAGCGGATGTTCTTCGATCTCGGCAACTAGGTTGACGAGCTTGCCGGCCTTCTTGCGGGTTTCGAGGTGGCCGGTCGGCGAAATGACCGATACGCCTGCCGAGTCGTAGCCACGGTATTCGAGGCGACGAAGCCCCCCGATTAGAACTTCGAGGGTCGATTTCGGGCCTACATAACCCACGATTCCGCACATGACTACTAATTTACGGCAGAATGAACGATTGTGACGGTTGAAAGAGCGGGCGATAAGGGTTCAGTGAGCCCTTTTGTCGAAATCTCGCGTGATGACTGGGCGGCGCTAGGCCGCTCGACCGAGCTACCCCTATCCGAGTCTGAAATTGCGCAGATTCGAGGCCTCGGCGACTTTCTAGACCTCAAAGAAGTCACCGATGTCTACCTGCCGCTCAGCCGCTTGCTCAACCTTTATGTAACCGAGGCGCAGAAGTTGCACTCGGTCGAGTCAGAGTTTTTGGGCGAACGCGCAAAGCGCACACCTTTTATCATCGGCGTCGCCGGCTCGGTTGCTGTCGGCAAGAGCACGGTTGCTCGTTTGCTAAAAGAAATGCTCTCTCGCTGGCCTTCAACTCCGCGCGTTGAGTTGGTCACCACCGATGGCTTCTTGCACCCGAACGCCGAACTCGAGCGTCGCAACATCATGCATCGCAAGGGGTTTCCGGAGTCATATGACCGCCTCACTCTGCTGAAGTTTGTGGCCGACATCAAGTCGGGAGTCGAGCGGGTTTCTGCTCCGGTCTACTCGCACCTCAGCTATGACATTGTTCCGGGCGCCGAGGTCATCATCGAGTCGCCAGACGTCGTGATTATCGAAGGCCTAAACGTTTTGCAGCCACCGGCCATGGGCCAAGAGGTTGCGCTTAGCGATTACTTCGATTTCAAGATCTACGTCGACGCCGAAGTTGAGAACGTTGCCAAATGGTTTTTGGGCCGCTTCGAACAGTTGCGCGCCGGAGCCTTCACCAACCCGAAGTCTTACTTTCACCGCTACGCCGAGATGCCGTTCGAGAAAGCGCTCGACCGAGCAAACGAGATCTGGCGAACCATCAACCTGCCAAACCTGATCGAGAACATTCAGCCGACCAGGTCTCGCGCGACTTTGGTGCTGCAGAAGGGCAGCGAGCACGCTGTCGAGTCGGTTTTGCTCAGAAAGAGCTAAAAACCGCGAATTATCCGTGATGTTTTCGTTATAAAACGGTGAACTATTCACAGCACTCTCACAGTTGACTCATGGTGAGCCACCGTATGGGTGTCGCCTGGTGCACGACCAAGGCACTGACGATGCAAACGATGACTTTTCGAAAAGTACATCTATTGAAAGGGCTTCAAATGAACACACTGTCAGCAACTCTGACAAACGGACAATTTAACGTTGTCTACAACATCCTTT
>JBEGTK010000017.1:0-8312 GCA_041179445.1 Actinomycetota bacterium
CTGGGCGAATGACTTGAATCCCTTGAGGGTGAGGCTCTTGAGATACAGCTTGCTCACTCCCCTTTGGTCGGATTCGGGCGGCTAGATTGCCGCAACCCATCAAAAATACCCTATTCAGCGACCCCTTTTTGACGGCCGCCAGAGCCACGGATGCCTGCGGCTAGGCCCGTTTGCGCAGTTTCTGGCAGTTCGGGCAGAAGTGCGAGCCTCGGTTCATCCATGCCTCGCGGCGAATCGCGCGACCGCAGCGGTTGCATGGGCGGTCTGTCATTCCATAGGCGTTCAGCGAGACCTCGAAGTAGCCGCTCTCGCCGTTGACGTTTTTGTATTGCTCGTCAAACGAGGTTCCGCCCTCGGCAACGGCTGCCGCCAAGATGCGCTTCACCTCAACAATTAGCGCATCAAAGCTCGCTCGAGAAAGCGTGTCGGCCGGCTGGTCGTAGTGCAGTTTTGTCGCCCAAAGAGCTTCGTCTGCATAGATGTTGCCAACGCCAGAAAGCACCTGTTGGTCGAGCAGAACTCGTTTGATGCCACTGTGTTTCTTAGCGAATTTCGCGCGAACCAGTTCTGGGTCAAAGTTCTCGTCAAGCGGATCACGCGCAATGTGTGCTGCCGAAGAAGGAATTAGGTTCTGCCAACACTTGCCAGCCGCCGATGAATTAGTGAAACCGCCTGGCTTGCCATCTTCTGTGGCGACAAGTTCATCGATTGCGAGCGAACCAAAGATGCGTTGATCAATAAAGCGAAACTCGACTGCTTTGCCTCGCGAGGTTTCAACACTGATCACAACTCTGGTCAAATTGTCTTCTGGGTCACTCGGTTTGCGCAAAAACATTTGACCGCTCATGCCCAGATGACCAACCAGCGCGAGCTTCTTGTCGCCGGCAGCTACCCGAACAGCTTCATCAAGTTCAAGCGGCATCCATAAGAATTTGCCTCGGCGAACAACCGAAAGAATCTTTGCCCCGGTTAGCGTGCGAACAAAATCGCGAGGGCCGGCTAGGTGACGTTTCAGACTGCGCTCGTCAAGAATCTGAATGCCGAGAACACGTGCGTTGGCTAGAGCAGGAGCGAGCCCAGCGCGAACCGTCTCGACTTCTGGCAGTTCTGGCACTAGCGGCGCTTTCTCTTTTTCTTGAGTTTAGGCACCGCATCGACAAGAGCGTCTAGCGCCTTGACCGCAGCCGCAGTTTCTGCGCTCTTCTTGGTTCGGCCTTCGCCGTGGCTGATCTCTTCGCCATTGATCAGAAGAATCGAGAAATAGTCGCGGTTGTGATCTGGCCCCTCGAAGCGGGTCTTGTAGGTCGGTGTGCCGCGACCTAGAGCCTGAATGCGCTCTTGCAGCGTGGTCTTCGGGTCTGAGTTTGCGCGAATCTCATCTGGGTTATCTAGAAGCGGAAAGACAAACTTTTCGACAAGCTGACGTGCAGCATCAAAACCAGAAGACATGTATGCCGCGCCAAGAATCGCTTCGAATGCATCTGCGAGCAAATTTGGTTTGTTGCGACCATCGGTTGCAAGCTCACCTTTGCCGAGCAAAAGATATTCACCGATGCCGAGTTCGCCGGCAACAACCGCGAGCGCGCGTGCAGAAACCACCGCGTTCTTGACCTTGGTCATTTCACCCTCAGCAAGATCAGTGAGGGTTTCATAAATGTGGCTAGTAACGACAAAACCCAACACCGAGTCGCCTAAAAATTCGAGGCGTTCGTTGTTGGGTATGTTGCCGTGCTCATACGAGTATGAGCGGTGAGTCATTGCGAGTTTCAGAAGTTCGCGGTCAATCTCAACTCCGAGTTTTTCACTCAGTGAATCGAGTTTCATCGCGTCGCTTTATTCGCCTGACTCAAAAAGTTTTAAGCGTCAGCGACCTTGCGGCCCTTGTACTCCATGAATAGAGCAGTGCCGTTTGAGTCGGTTACGACCTTCGCGCGGTGAGGAAGGCTGTAAACAACCTTGCCGTTTTCAACGGTCTTCACCAAAGCGATTGGCGCGGCCTTCCACTGCGAGCGGCGCGAGTGAGTGCGGCTGCGGCTGAGGCGTCTTTTAGGTACTGGCATGTCAATCTTCCTTAAGCTTTTTCAGTTCATTCCACCGAGAATCAATTTCGGCTTCGTGCACATGGTGGGGGTTGTCTGCCATCCGTTCGCCGCAATTCGGGCATAGACCTAGACAGTCAGTGCTACAAATTGGTTGAAATGGGAGGTTTAGAACCACCGCGTCGAGAATCACTTGTTCAAGATCGATTTGCTCGTCTTCAACAACGAAGTCATCCTCGCTGCTTAAAGAATAGGCGAAAAGCTCTTGGAAATCTACTTCGACAGGGATGGTTACTGGGTCGAGGCACCTGCTGCACTCGGCAACGGCGTCTCCGAAGACCTCACCGGTAGCCAAAATGCCCTCGTGAACCGACTCAAACCGCAGGTCTAGGTCTACGTCTTCGCCTGCCGGAACCGAGGCAACGGCTGTTCCCAATGCGCCAGGCAGGGTAATTTCGAGCTTGTATTCACGCATGCTGCCTGGTTTGTGCATCAAATCGTGCACAGACATCACGAACGGCGACAGATTCGCCATGACTATGCCCTTGCTTGCTTGGCTGAGGCATTGAGGGCCTTGACCACGGCTGCTGGCACGTAGTTCTCAACTGAGCCACCGAGTTCGGCGACCTGCTTGACCAGGCTGCTCGAGACGAATCCCTGGCCTGGGTCTGCCGGCATGAAGATGGTCTCTACGCCTGCCAGATCGCGGTTCACGCGAGCCATTGGCAGCTCATACTCGAGGTCTGCATTGTTGCGAACGCCCTTGATCAGCACGCTCGCCCCTACCTTGCGGCAGTAATCGACCAAAAGGCCGTTGTCTAGGGTGTCGACGATCACCTTGGTTGTCGTCGGAAACGCCTTGCCAAATCGCGCAGCCTCGGTGAAGCTCGCCTCAATTAGGGCAACGCGCTCTTCGCTTGAAAAATAAGGCTTCTTGGCCGGGTTGTGCACCACGACGATGTGAAGTTCATCGAATAGCGCGGCGGCACGAGCGGCGATGTCTAGGTGACCAAAGGTGACCGGGTCAAAACTGCCAGGGTAAACAGCGATTTTCTTCATGCCACAAGGCTATTAGTTTTTGCTGAGGTTGTCTTGGGCAGATTGCTCGAGGGCGGCGAGCGACTTGGCGAGCTGCGGGTTTTTCTCTAACGCCGGGTCTTGGTTCAGAACCGCTTCGGCCTGAGTTCGTGCGTCTTGAATCAGTGCCGAATCACGGATGACCCGAAGCAGCTTGAGGCTGCTTCGCCCGCCAGATTGAGTTGCACCGAGAACATCCCCTTCGCGGCGCAGTTCGAGATCGATTTCGCTCAGCTTGAATCCGTCGAGAGTCGAGGCAACTGCTTGCACTCTCTCGAGCGCGATGCTGCCTGGCTCGGCTGCTGTGAGCAACAAGCAGAGACCCGCATTGCCGCCACGACCGACTCGACCGCGCAACTGATGAAGCTGGCTGATGCCGAAACGATCTGCGTCGATGACTACCATCACAGTTGCGTTTGGCACGTCAACGCCAACCTCGATTACGGTGGTTGAAACCAAAACATCGATTTCACGATTAGCAAATCGATTCATCACATCGTCTTTTTCTTCGCTCGACATGCGACCGTGCAGCATTTCGATTCGCAAATTCTTGAGCACGTCGATTTCACGAAGAGCTGACGTCATGCCAACCACTGTTGCTAGCGGAGGCCGCTTTTCTTGCAACTCGAGTTCATCGTTTTCTTCGATTGCGATTTCTTCTTCGCTCTGATTTTCGCTCTCGTCGATTCGTGAGCAAACGACAAAAGCTTGTCGGCCGTTTGCAACTTCTTCGGCAATGCGCGACCAAGTGCGCGCTACAAGCGCCGATTGCGATTGTTGAACAACGTGAGAAGTAATTGGTTGACGACCGGCTGGCAATTCGGTGAGCGTCGAAATATCCAAGTCGCCAAAAACGCTAACGGCAAGAGTTCTCGGAATCGGAGTTGCAGTCATGGTCAGAACGTGCGGCGGTTTCTTGCCCTTGAGGCGCAACGCCTCGCGCTGTTCGACACCGAACCGGTGTTGCTCGTCGATCACAATCAAACCGAGGTCGAAGAACTCGACCTTGCTAGAGATGAGGGCGTGCGTGCCAACCACGATTTGTGCCTTGCCGCTAACAATCTGCAGCAGAGCGCGCTTGTGTTCAGCGGTGCCGAGCTGACCGGTGAGCAGCGTGAGACCCAACTTGTCTGCCAGGTCGTCGCCCAGAGTCTTGCGAATCGAGCGAATATGCTGAGCGGCTAGCACCTCGGTGGGCGCAAGCAGGGCCGACTGACCGCCGCTCTCTGCAACGGCGAGCATGGCTCGCACGGCAACAAGGGTTTTGCCCGAGCCAACCTCACCCTGCAGCATTCGGTGCATGGGGTGTTCTTGAGCGAGGTCTTCGAGCAGGTCGCTGCCGACCTCAACCTGCCCGTTAGTCAGTGTGAACGGCAATTTGACGTCGAAGTCTTCGAGAAGCTTGCCGGCAACTCTTGGCGTTGAAGTCAGTGTCGCATTTTCACTGCGACGTTTCAGCAAAGTTGCCTGCAGCAAGAACGCCTCGTGAAAGCGAAGCGTGTCTCTCGCCTCTTGCCAGTCATGTTCGGTTTCTGGTCGGTGAATGTCGCGAATGGCTTTGTCTAGCGAAAGCAGTCTGTTTTTTGCAACCACTTCGGCAGGCAATTCATCTTCAAGTGGTGCCATCACATCGAGCAGAACTCCGACGGCTCGGCCGATCATCCAGGTTGTGACTTTTGAACTTGCCGGATAAATCGGAATCGGCAATTCTGCCCAGCGCTTGGCGTCGGCCTCGTCGATATCTTCGGCGAAAAGTTCATAGTCTGGGTGCGATAGTTGCAGTTTGCCTTGGTAGCTCGAGATCTTGCCGGCGAACAATCCGCGCGAACCAGGCTTGAGTTCTTTAGCTCGCCAAGCCTGGTTGAAGAAGGTCGCTGACAAGAAACCTTCGCCGTCGGTGATTCGAACCTCGAGAATGTTGCCGGCTTTGCCGCGCATGTATCGCTCGCGAACGTCGACCACATCGGCAACCACGGTCACGGCCTCACCGACAGGAATTTCGGCAATCGGAGTCAGTTCGCCGCGGGTTGAATAACGACGAGGAAAGTGCTGAAGCAGGTCGCTTACCGTGCGCAAGCCCAAGTGCTTTGCAAGCGCCTTTGCCGTGCGGTCGCCGAGCAGGTCGGTGAGCGAGTCTTCGGGCAACAGCATGCTTCAATCTTCGCCGACAGGTTAGGCTTGGCGACAAATGACACGGATAATCGGCGGATACGCGGGCAGTCTTCGACTCGGCTCGCCAGCCAAGGCAACCAGACCAACCAGCGACCGCATTCGCGAGAGCATTTTCAGCCGACTTGAGTCACGCGATGCAATCGCGGGCAAAGTTGTGCTCGACCTTTACGCAGGCACCGGCGCTCTCGCCCTCGAGGCAATTAGCCGAGGCGCAGTTGCCGCACTGCTGGTTGAGCGCGACGGAAAAGCCGCGGCGGTCTGCATTCAGAACGCTCTATTGGTTCAGAAGTCACTTGCCAAACAAAACATTGACGTTGAGACCAAAGTGGTCAACAAAGCAGTTGCAAGTTATTTGAGCACTGCAACCCACGAATTTGATTTGGTCTTCATCGACCCGCCTTATGAGATTGCTAACGAAGAAATCGAAGCGAACCTCGAAGCTCTCTTGCCTCTTCTAACGGCTGAGGCAACAGTGATTGTCGAGCGCTCGAGTCGTGGCGACAAGTTTGCAGTGCCAAACGGTTATGAACTCGAAGAATCAAAGAGCTACGGCGACACCGAAGTCTTCTGGCTAAACCGCAGCTAGTTCTCAGAGTTGAGAGTTGTTTCGATGCTTTCTAACCAAGGCAACGAGAAAGCCAAGCAACACCAGGTCATCTAATTGACCAATTACCGGTATGAAATCTGGAATCAGGTCGATTGGGCTAAGCAGATAAAGTGCACCCAAGGCAACGACCGCTTTCACCCAACGCGGACATGTTGCAACGTCTCGACGCAATTCGGCGATTTTGTCTTTCACTGATGTCACCTATTGGCATCCATGAATGACAAAGATTGTGAAATTAAATGTGGCGCTCAACAGGGCCAACATAGACCTGCTGCGGGCGACCGATTTTGGTTTGGCTGTCGGTCATCATCTCGCGCCAGTGGGCGATCCATCCTGGCAAACGACCGATAGCGAATAGCGGCGTAAACATGTGCGGCGGAAAGCCCATCGCCTTGTAAATAACGCCGCTGTAAAAGTCGACGTTCGGGTAAAGCTTGCGCTCGGCAAAGTAAGAGTCAGAAAGCGCGGCTTCTTCAAGTTGCTTTGCAATCTCGAGAAGCGGGTCATTGATGCCGAGGTCGTGCAGCACAGAGTCTGCTGTTGCCTTGACGATCTTGGCGCGCGGATCGAAGCTCTTGTAAACGCGGTGGCCAAAGCCCATTAGTCGAATGCCATCTTCTTTGTTCTTCACGCGCTCGACATATCTCTGAACGCTCTCGCCAGAATCACGGATGTATCCGAGCATGTCGATAACCGCTTCGTTCGCACCACCGTGAAGTGGGCCGAAGAGCGCGTTGATGCCCGCTGAGACAGAGGCAAACAGGTTGGCCTGAGTCGAACCGACCAAGCGAACGGTCGAGGTCGATGCGTTCTGCTCGTGATCTGCGTGCAGAGTGAACAAAGTGTCTAGTGCCTTTGTGACCACTGGGTTCTGAACGTAATCTTCTGCCATGTTGCCGAAGCAAAGACGCAAGAAGTTCTCTACGTAGCTAAGCGAGTTGTCTGGGTAAAGCAGCGCCTGGCCGAGTGAGTTCTTTTGCGCATATGCAGCGAGCACCGGAAGCTTTGCAAGCAAGCGAATTGTCGAAAGCTCAACCTGCGCTTCGTCGTGCGGGTTCAGCGAGTCTTGGTAAAAAGTCGACAGCGCAGAAACACCTGCAGAGAGAACAGACATTGGGTGCGCGTTCTGCGGCATCGCGTGAAAAATGTTTTTTAGTTCTTCGTGAATCAAGGTGTGACGACGAATGCGGTCTTCGAAGTTTGCGAAGTCACTTGCACTTGGCAACTCGCCATAAATCAGCAGATATGCGTTCTCGAGAAAACTCTTTGAGCCAGCAAGCTCTTCGATTGGGTATCCGCGGTAACGCAGGATTCCCTTGTCGCCATCGATGTATGTGATTGCCGAACGAGTTGCCGAGGTGTTTACGAAACCAGGGTCGAAAGTGTTTAGCCCGGTTAGTGAGCTGAGCTTAGAAATGTCGATAGCAGAGTGACCATCTGTTGCATTGAGAATTGGCAACTCGGCACTCTTGCCGCCAATGCTAATCAGGGCGGTGTCGGTCGAAACTGGCTCAGTCAATGGTTCTCCTTGGGGCCTAAAGGCTTCTTAAGCCTATGGCATCGCGCAAACGGCGGGCAGCCTCTGCAATTTTGTCATCTGTCGCGGTTAGTGAAAAGCGCACGTGCTGGGTGCTGAACTCGCCATAGAAAGTGCCCGGCACGACCACGATGCCCAGCTCGGCCATGCGGTCGACGGTCTTCCAGCAGTCTTCGTGCAGGGTCGCCCAGAGATAAAGCCCCGCCTCGCTATCGCTCAACTCGAAGCCATAATCGCGCACTGCCGAAAGCAGAACCTCGCGACGCTCACGATAAAGCTCTTTTGCAACGGCCACATGCTCATAGTCACCTAGTGCGACCGTCATCGCCCGCTGAACCGGCCAAGGCGTGTTCAAACCCGAGTGCATTCGAAGATTCACAAGGCCTTTGATTAGCGATGCCTCGCCAACCGCAAATGCTGCGCGATAGCCAGCCAGGTTCGATTGCTTGCTTAGCGAATAAACCGCGAGCACTCCCTCGTGCGAACCCCCGCAAACGCGTGGGTCGAGAACAGAAGGGATCAGTTTGTCTGACCAGTCATCCCAGCCAAGTTCTGCGTAGCACTCGTCACTCGCGAGAAGTGCACCGAGTTCGCGCGCGCGGTCGACAGCAGCCTTCATTTCGGCAACATCGAGAACGCGACCGTCTGGGTTGCCAGGCGAATTGATCCATGCGAGTTTGGTGTTTGCCGGCCAGAGCGCTGGGTCATCTTCGCTAACGATTTCAGCGCCGCACATCGCCGCGCCAACGACATATGCCGTGTATGCAACCTTCGGTTGAACGACAACGTCGCCAGGCCCTAGACCAATCAGCAACGGCAACCAAGAGATGAGTTCTTTCGAACCGATGGTTGGCATAACTTGCTCTGGCTTCAAACCTTC
>JBEGTK010000018.1:0-7952 GCA_041179445.1 Actinomycetota bacterium
GAAAAGCAGCAGTAATGCGCTAGCTGAGAGAAATCAGCTCGGCGTAACTGTCATTCCAGAGGTCTTCAGCGCCGTCAGGCAAAATCAAAACTCGCTCTGGGTTTAGCGCAAGCACAGCACCCTCGTCGTGCGAAACAAGAACTACCGCACCAGTGAAGGTGCTCAAAGCGCGAAGAATCTCTTCACGGCTTGCCGGGTCAAGGTTGTTGGTTGGTTCGTCTAGCAGCAATACGTTCGCAGATGAAACCACGAGCGATGCAAGTGCCAATCGTGTCTTCTCGCCACCGCTCAGTACGCCAGCTGGCTTGTCGACATCGTCACCAGAGAACAAGAACGAACCGAGAACCTTGCGGGCGTCTGTGTCGGCCAGGTGCGGTGCAGAGCGCTGCATATTCTGCAGAACGGTCTTTGAAACATCGAGAGTTTCGTGCTCTTGAGCGAAGTAACCAACCTTTAGGCCATGGCCCTCGATGATTTCACCGGTGTCAGGCTTGTCAATGCCTGCGAGCATGCGCAGCATAGTCGTCTTGCCGGCACCATTGAGGCCAATGATTACGACCTTGCTGCCCTTGTCGATTGCCAAATCGACGGCGGTGAAAATCTCGAGAGATCCGTAACTCTTGCTGAGGTTGGTCGCCATGAGCGGAGTCTTGCCACACGGTGCCGGGTCTGGAAACTTGATCTTTGCAACTCGATCTGTTTCGCGAACATCTTCGAGCGCTCCGAGCAGCTTCTCTGCGCGCTTAACCATCTGTTGTGCTGCCGCTGCCTTAGATGCCTTTGCGCCGAACTTAGCCGCTTGCAAACGCAATGTTGCCGCTTGCTTTTCGGCTCCTGCGCGCTCGCGTTTGCGGCGCTCTTCATCAGACTCGCGTTGCTTGAGGTAGTTGCGCCAGCCCATGTTGTAAACGTCGATGACCGCTCGCATTGCGTCGAGGTAAAAAACTCGGTTCACGGTTTCGCCGATTAGGTCAACGTCGTGACTTATCACAATCAGACCGCCCGCATAAGACTTTAGAAAGTCGCGCAACCAGATGACCGAGTCGGCATCGAGGTGGTTTGTTGGTTCGTCGAGAATCATGGTCTCGGCGTTGCTGAAGAGAATGCGGGCAAGTTCGATCCTGCGTCGCTGACCTCCAGAGAGAGTTTTGAGCGGCTGCATCAGAATGTGTTCCTTGATGCCGAGGTTGCTTGCAATCGCTGCAGCCTGGGCCTCTGCGGCATAACCACCGGCAGCTTGAAACTGCTCTTCTAGGTTTCCGTACTTGCGCATCGCATTGTCATAAACCTTCTCGTCGATGCTCGCCATGTCGAGCGAGGCTTGCTCCATTTGCATCAGCAAATCGCCAAGCCCTCGAGCATTCAAGATGCGATTCTTTGCAAGTTCTTCTGGGTCTCCGCTTCGCGGATCTTGCGGAAGATATCCAATCTCGCCAATGCGCTCTACCGTGCCAACATCGGGTTGTCCGTCGCCAGCCAAGATCTTGGTAAGCGTTGTCTTGCCGGCACCGTTTCGACCGACCAATCCGATTTTGTCGCCGCGGGCAACTCGAAAGTTAACCTCTGACATGAGCACTCGAGCGCCAATGCGAATCTCGAGGTCTGTTACGGAAATCATGAATGCTCCAAAATGGGCGAGGTAATTTAGTGCAATTAGGTAGATGGTCTACAAAAGCCCTAGTTTACAATTGACCCAAGTCAATTTCTTATGGAGAACACATGTCAATTGCCCTAACCCACCGTTCAACTGTTGTTGATCGTTTCGTCAAAAAGAGCCTTGCGGCTGATATCGCCCTAGTTTTGATCGGCACAGCCGTTACTGCGCTTGCCGCACAGTTGGCAATTCCAAACGAGCCAGTTCCGTTCACCTTTCAGACTTTGGCAGTTCTTCTCGTGGGTTCGACCCTTGGAGCGGTGCGCGGAGCACTTTCGCTTGCTCTCTATGCCCTCGTTGGTGGCCTTGGACTTCCGGTATTTACCGCTCAGGCGCACGGGCTCGACTACCTATTTGGTGCGACCGGTGGTTACATCGTCGGCTTCATCGTGGCCGCTGGCCTTGTTGGCTGGCTTGCCGAAAAGGGATGGTCTAACTCTTCTATCGGCATGATTGCCTCTTATGTCATCGGTTCTGCGATCATCTATGTGATCGGCGCTAGCTGGCTAACCTATGGCTACCTTGGTGGCGACTGGAACAAGGGCTTGAACTTCGGTGTATTGCCATTCTTGGCTTGGGATGCCATCAAGGCATTTGTTGCAGCAGCAATCGTTCCGGAGGCTTGGCGTCTAGCTAACAAATTCAAGAACAACTAGTTCAAAAGAAAAATCGGCCGAGAAACTCTCGGCCGATTTTCTATTTAAGCTGCTAGATCGAGAACCCGATTGCGCGCATTTGCTCTTTGCCATCATCGGTGATTCTCTCTGGACCCCAAGGTGGCATCCAGACCCAGTTGATTCGGAATGCCTCGACAACACCGTCAAGTGCCTCTGCAGTCTGCTCTTCAATGACGTCGGTCAACGGGCAGCCCGCTGATGTGAGCGTCATGTTGATCAACAGGCTCTTGTCTTCTTCTGATTCGAACAGGTCATAGATCAGTCCGAGGTCATAAATGTTCACGCCGAGTTCAGGGTCGATGACCTCTTTCAAGGCCTCAACGACCTCGTCATATTTTTGCGGAGCTAGTTCGTTTGGCATTTAGGCCTTCACGTAGCGGTCGTAACCTTCGGCTTCGAGACGCTCTGCTAGCTCTGGTCCGCCCTCTTCGGCAATCTTGCCGGCTACGAATACGTGCACAAAGTCTGGTTTGATGTAGTTGAGAATTCGGGTGTAGTGAGTGATCAGCAGCACGCCGAAGCCATTTGCTGTCTTTGCGCGGTTTACACCCTCGCTAACGACACGTAGAGCATCTACGTCTAGGCCTGAATCGGTCTCGTCGAGAATCGCAAAGTGTGGCTTTAGCAATTCGAGCTGCAAAATCTCGTGGCGCTTCTTCTCGCCACCAGAGAAACCCTCGTTCACGTTTCGTTCGGTGAAGTCTGGGTCCATCTTTAGGTTGCTCATTGCCTCGCGAACCTCGCCAATCCATGGGCGAATTGCCGGAGCCTCGCCTGTGATTGCGGTTTTGGCGGTGCGCAAGAAGTTGCTGACCGAAACACCAGGAATCTCAACCGGGTATTGCATTGCCAAGAAGAGGCCTGCACGAGCACGCTCGTCAACGCTCATCTCGAGAACGTCTTCGCCGTCTAGCAGAATTTCACCCTCGGTAACGGTGTACTTCGGGTGACCAGCGATTGTGTAAGCCAAGGTTGACTTGCCCGAGCCGTTTGGGCCCATGATCGCGTGCGTCTCGCCGCTACGAATAGTTAGGTCGACTCCCCTGAGAATCTCTTTGCTGCCCTGCTCGGTCTCAACTGAAACGTGCAGATTCTTGATTTGCAAAATAGCCATGTGCTTCTTTCCTAAGCTTCGTATTCGACGAATACTTCGTCATTTTCGATGATGACTTCGTAAACCTGGATAGGTTCAAAAGCCGGAAGGGTCGGTGATCCATCCTTGAATGAAAACTTTGCACCGTGTGAAGGGCACTCGACATAGTCGTTGGTGAAGTGAACAAAATCTTCTAGGTTCGGCTGGTTGTGTGCGGTAAGCGAGATGCTTTCGTGCGAACACATGTCGTCGACCACGTGATAGTTGCCGTCTTTCGAACGAAAGATCGCTAGCACTTTGTCACCAAGCGTTGCGCGAGTGTAAGCGCCCTTTGCTAGGTCTTCGATTGCACAAATGCGAATAGCCATTAGTTGATGCTCCTAGTCAGCTCGTGCTCGATTGATTCGTTCAAGCGAGTCTCGATTGACTCGATGCCAATCTTCTGAATGATTTCGTTCAAGAAGCCGCGAACCACCAAACGGCGTGCGTCTAGTTCGTTGATTCCGCGTGCCTGTAAATAGAACAATTGCTCGTCGTCGAATCGACCGCTTGCACTTGCGTGCCCTGCGCCTTCTATTTCACCGGTTTCGATTTCTAGGTTCGGCACCGAGTCGGCACGAGCACCATCGGTTAGCAATAGGTTGCGGTTTAGCTCGTATGTGTCTGTGCCCTCTGCGGCCTTGCGAATAAGAACATCGCCAACCCAAACGGTGTGTGCACCCTTGCCCTGCAGCGCTCCCTTGTAGGTAACGCGAGACTTGCAGTTGGCCACGGCGTGGTCAACGTAGCTTCGGTGCTCGAGGTGCTGCCCAGCATCTGCGAAATAGAGACCTAGAAGTTCTACCTCTGCACCAGGTGCGGTGAATTCTGCTGTTGGTGTGACACGAACCGTCTTGCCACCGAGGCTAATAACGATGTGCTTCAACTTTGCGTTGCGACCGATTCGCGCGAACTGCGCAGAGGTGTGCACGGCTTCGGAATCCCAGTCTTGAATTGAGACAACGGTCAGCTCGCTTTCGTCACCAACGATGATCTCAACAATCTCGGCGAGTGAGGCATCGCCGGTGTGGTCAATAACAACAGTTCCGCGTGAGTGAACCTTGCTTGTCACGATGATGTGGGCAGCTCGGTCGCGCTTGATGCCGTCAATCTTGATGACCGCCGCTTCGGCAGCCTCACCGCTCAGAGTGACCTTCGCCGCTTTGGCAGCGGCTGACCAGCCGTTTGCGCTCGGCAAGTCTTCTGGCAGGCCTGCTGTGCCAAATAGCGGGTCTGATGCGTCAACCAATTCAAAGCTGAATTCGCTTGGACCAGTGAATGCGAGGTCAGCTGCAGCGTCGCTGAGCACGTTCACGTCGAGGCCGGCTAAACGAGCGGCGTCTAGATATCGCCACTGCTCGTCGCGACCGTCGATGGCGACGTGATCTGCTGGGTTTGACGAGCGCAGACGCTCGCTGCGAGTCTGCAGAGGAATCTCTGATGCACCGTGGCTATGCGCGGTGCTGCCAGGGCGAATAACTGCTTCAGTCATTAACCGACAGCCCCTTCCATCTGCATTTGAATAAGTTTGTTCAACTCAAGTGCATATTCCATCGGCAATTCTTTTGCAATCGGTTCGATGAAGCCGCGAACAATCATCGCCATGGCTTCGTCTTCAGGAAGCCCGCGCGATTGCAAATAGAACAACTGCTCGTCGCTCACTCGTGAAACCGTTGCCTCGTGGCCCATGGTTACATCGTCTTCGCGAACGTCTACCGCCGGGTATGTGTCGCTGCGAGAAATCGTGTCAACAAGAAGCGCGTCGCATCGAACGGTGTTTGCGCTGTGGTGCGCTCCGGCAGCAACCTTGATTTCGCCGCGGTATGAGGTTCGACCTCCGCCGCGAGCGATTGACTTAGAAATGATTGAAGAAGATGTGTGTGGTGCGAGGTGAATCATCTTTGCACCCGCGTCCTGGTGCTGGCCCTCACCTGCGAAAGCCACAGATAGGGTTTCGCCACGAGCGTGCTCACCAGCAAGGATGATCGCTGGGTACTTCATGGTCACCTTCGAGCCGATGTTTCCGTCAACCCATTCCATGGTCGCGCCCTCGTGTGCGATTGCACGCTTAGTAACTAGGTTGTAGACGTTTGTCGACCAGTTCTGAATGGTCGTGTAGCGAACTCGAGCGTTCTTCTTGACGATGATCTCAACTACGGCAGAGTGCAAAGAGTCGCTGTTGTAGATCGGCGCGGTGCAGCCCTCGATGTAGTGAACGTATGAGCCCTCGTCAGCGATGATCAAGGTGCGCTCGAACTGGCCCATGTTCTCGGTGTTGATTCTGAAGTAGGCCTGAAGCGGAATCTCAACGTGAACGCCCTTTGGCACGTAAACGAAGCTACCGCCTGACCAAACCGCCGTGTTCAAAGCAGCGAACTTGTTGTCGCCGGCTGGAATGACGGTGCCGAAGTACTCCTGGAAAAGCTCAGGGTGCTCTTTTAGAGCGGTGTCGGTGTCAAGAAAGATGACGCCCTGTTTTTCTATCTCTTCGTGAATCTGGTGATAAACAACTTCAGACTCGTACTGAGCAGCAACACCGGCAACCAGGCGTGAACGCTCTGCCTCAGGAATTCCGAGGCGCTCGTAGGTGTTTCTGATGTCCTCAGGAAGGTCTTCCCAAGATTGCGCCTGCTTTTCAGTAGAGCGCACGAAGTATTTGATGTTGTCGAAGTCGATGCCGCTAAGGTCGCTTCCCCATGCTGGCATTGGCTTGCGTTCGAAGAAGTTGAAACCCTTTAGGCGGGTCTCGAGCATCCAGTCTGCTTCATTCTTGAGAGCACTAATGTTGCGAACTACGCCCTCGTTGATGCCTCGCTTTGCGGCTTCGCCGGCTGCGTCACTGTCTGACCAACCAAACTCATAAACGCCGAGCGAATCAAGCTCTGAGCGGTCAACAATGTCAGTCATTGGGTCTCCTTCTTGGGTTCGAATGTTCATTTCGGCCCAGACAATACAACTCGACGATTTGCGGCAACATTCCCGAAGGCGCAGTCAAAGCACGAATGAATCGGGTGTATTGCCGTGTTTGCTATGCGAAACTAGAAATAACTAGTGCACCGCTGAATCTGGGACTAAGTCTAACCTTGGCTCGGTTTATCTGGCTAGACATCAATTCGAAAGGCTCCAAGTGTTCCTATTTGCCAGTTCAAGGGTTCGTCTATACGCCTGGCTCTCGCTTGCTAGCCAGATCTTGATCGTTGTGACCGGCGGAGCAGTTCGACTAACCGCTTCTGGCCTCGGTTGCCCAACCTGGCCAATGTGCACCGAAGATTCACTGGTAAACGTTCCCGAGCAAGGCATTCACGGATTCATCGAATTCGCCAACAGACTTCTTACCTATGTCTTGATTGCAATTGCCCTTGTAACTTTCATCACCATCATGAAGTTGGGCAAGGATGGGCGCAAAGGACTGATTTGGCCTTCTCTCTCAGCAGGTCTCGGAATCTTTGCTCAGGCAATCGTCGGCGGCATTAGCGTTTTGACCAATTTGAACCCTTGGGTGGTTGGCCTTCATTTCGTAGTGAGCTCGGTGCTAATCGCGATTACCTCAATTTTAGTTTGGCGCGTTTACAAAATTGCGCACACACCTGTTCCCTACCGGGCCTATGTTCTGGCACCGCCAATCGTATTTTTCGGCATCGCGTCTCTTTTGATTGGTGTGGTTGTCACCGGAGCCGGACCTCACGCTGGCGATGCAGATGCTCCTCGAAATGGACTCGACCTCGAAATCTTGCAGCACTGGCACAGTTACCCCGGCTACATCTTGCTCGCACTTGCGCTTCTAAGTCTCTTTGTCTTGCGACGCGTTAACGTTGACGGCAGTTTGAAGCTCGCGGTCAAAATCAACACGCTTCTAGTTATCGCCTTGATCGCCCAAGCGCTAATTGGTGTCGCTCAGGCGCGACTCGGTGTTCCGCCAATTTTGGTCGGACTACACATGCTTGGCGCTTCACTGATTGCTAGCCTGCTGACATTTCAGTGGCTCGTCATCAGGGGCAAATAAGTCATGGCGCGCGTCTTTTGGTTTCGCCGCGACCTTAGGCTTCAAGACAACGTAGCGCTCAACGCGGCAATATCAGGTTCAGTCGAGGATGGCGACAAGAAAGTTGCTGCAAGTTACATTGTCGATCTGAATAACTTTGAAAAACTCAAGCCAATTCGACAGCACTCTCTGATTGCCTCGTTAGATTCGCTCGGGGCAAGCATCGATCGCAAACTAACCATTAGGCACTCTCGTGGTCTCGACGATTTTGCTAACCAACTAGTTCTTGTTGCCAAGAGCTGTGAAGCAAAAGTAGTGCACGCAACAAGGGCCTTTGATCCGAAGGGCATCGAAGAGCAAAACGCAGTAGGTCTCGCGCTAAAGGCCGAGGGTATTTTCTTGCAACTCGACGACAGCGCCTATGCGGTTGCCCCTGGAATCGTTGGCAAGCCAGATGGCTCTGCGTATCGCGTCTACACCCCGTTCTACAAAGCTTGGCTCAACTTT
>JBEGTK010000019.1:0-7957 GCA_041179445.1 Actinomycetota bacterium
AGAAGATCGCCATGACCGCGCCGGTGATTCAGCAGACCGACGGTGAGGCAGATCACCTGGTCAGTTTCGTGATGCCAAGCGACTTTTCGTTCGAAAGTTTGCCCTTGCCAATCAGTTCGAGGCTCAAAATCGTTGCCGTTGCCGAACATTTAGCCGCTGCTCTGAAATTTTCGGGCAGTTGGAATGAGGCCCGTTTCGCCGCAAAGGGTGAAGAATTGTTGGCGGCGGTGAAATTGGCTGGCTTAGAAACCGAAGGTTCGGTTTATTGGGCACGTTTTGACCCTCCATTCAAACCAGGTTTTCTAAGACGCAACGAAGCGCTCATCAGAGTGAAAGATAAAGAAGGAAAATAATGAACATTCCACCACTAGCCAAAAAGGCGCTTGCCGAGTTTCTCGGTGTCGCACTATTTCTAACCGCGATCACCGGCTCGTTTCGCAACAGCAGCAGCCCATTCGGTGTTCTAGCGCTATCGATCACTCTTGGTCTCGCAATTTTTGTAACCGCGTCAATCAGCGGTGGCCACTTGAACCCAGTGGTTTCGGTTTACTTCTACTCACGTCGCGAAATTTCGCTTGCTGAGTTGGTTTCATACATCGGTGCTCAGGTTGCCGGTGCAGCATTCGGTGTAATCATCGCGAACCAGATGTGGCAGTCAGAAATTATGCTTGCGACAACAAACGACCCAGCAATGATGGGCGACCTCATCAGCGAAGTGTTCGTAACAGGTGGGCTTGTCTGGCTAGTCGCACGACTTGCAACTACCGGTCGCGGTGCACACATTCCTGCTGCAGTTGGTCTTTGGGTTTTGGCAGCATCGATCTTCAGCTCAAGTGGCGCACAGGCTAACCCTGCAGTGTCGATTGGCTTGATGCTTCTCGGTCAGGGCACCGCTCAGGCAGCCGGCTTCATTCTTGCTCAGCTTCTAGGAATGCTAATTGCAGCGGTCTTCGTGATTATCTTCGCTGACAAGCCAAAGGCAGAGGTTGTTGCTGTTGAGGCAGCTGCTCCTGTCGTTGAGGCAGTTGCAAAGAAGCCAGCAGCTCGCAAGCCAGCGGCCAAGAAGCCTGCTGCAAAGAAGCCAGCGGCTAAATAGTTCTAGCTATTGCGAAAGAGGGTGCCTTCGGGTGCCCTCTTTTGTTTAACCTGCGTTTACTTTGGTCTGCCACAATATCGACATGACAATCAAGGCTTCGGTTCTCTTCGTATGTGTTCACAATGCTGGTCGCTCACAAATGGCAGCTGGCTTCTTGAAGCACCTGGCCGGAGATCGAGTTGAGGTTCGCTCAGCAGGCACAGCTCCTGGCGACAAGGTGAACCCGAGCGCAGTTGAGGCAATGGCCGAGCTAGGCATCGACATCAGCCAGAACTTTCCGAAGAAGCTAACCGACGAAGCCGTCAAAGACTCTGACTATGTGATCACCATGGGTTGCGGCGACACCTGCCCGTTCTTTCCGGGCAAGACCTATCTCGACTGGGTTCTTGATGACCCTGCTGGTCAGGGTGTTGAGGCGGTCAGGCCTATCCGTGATGCAGTTCGCAAGCACGTCGAAGAACTCGTTGCCGAGATCGACGCGAAATACTAAGTTTTGGGTTTTAGCGCTTTACGCGTGACTTCACTTCTTTGACCGCGGTCTGAACTTTTTCGGTCACTTCATCTTCAGTGTTCTTCTTTACGTCTGCCAAGGCGCGACCAAGTTCTTTCAGCAAGTCGTCAACGTTTTTTACCTTCGACTTTGGGTTCAGCTTCTTGCCTAGCCAGCTCGAACCCTGGTTGATGTATTCGCCTGCAACTTCTGCAAGCTCTTCAGCACGAACTCCGAGCTCGGCGCTGATCTCTGCACCGGCAAACTTGGCAACCCAAACACCGAGTGGCTTCAGCGCCTTCGGGTTGGTTGAATAAACCGCAACCTTTGCGCGGCTAGCCTTGACGAGCGAGGCATCCTTGAGAATTGCCACGTGCTTGGTTGTCGCAGCAGGAGTCTCGCCGATTGTCTTTGCCAACTGAGCGATGGTCTGCTCTTCTTTAGCAAGGGCCTCAAGAATTTCGCGGCGCTTTGGGTCTGCGATTGCTACGAAAATGTCTGACATGGTTTTGCCTATCTGTTATTTGCCCGCTGCGATTTCGCGCGCGCGAGCTAGTGCTGCATCGGTCGCCTCGATAAACATCTGATCGAGGTTTGATTTGTCCATGCGAGCAATTGCCTGCATGGTGGTTCCGTTCGGGCTGGTTACCTGACGGCGAAGTTCTGCCGGGTCTTTGCCAGAGGCAACAAGCAATTCGGTTGCGCCCAAGAAAGTTTCGTTCACGAGCAGTTTTGCCTCGTCGTCGCTAAAGCCCTGGTGCTTAGCCGCAGCAACAAACTGTTCAACCAAATAGAAAACGTATGCCGGGCCACTGCCGCTGATTGTGCTCAAAGCATCGATGCGATCTTCGCTGACCACCAAAGTTTTACCCACGGTTGCAAATAGTTCTTCTGCGAGTTTTTGATGTGCTTCGTTCGCTCGCGATCCGAGTGCGATTCCGGTTACTGCGCGACCAACAATTGCCGGAGTGTTTGGCATCGCTCGCACAACTGGGTTGCCCTGCGAAAGCGCGGCTTCCATCGCTGAATTTGTTATTCCCGCAGCAACGCTAATGATGAGTGCATCTGACTTTAGGTGAGGTGGCAACAGCGACTCGAGAACCTCTGTAATCAGATATGGCTTTGTGGCAACGATTACGACATCAGCCTGATCAACCGCGGCCATGTTGTTTGAAGAATCTTCTTCGAGCGAGAAGGCGGCCACGCCGTGTTTGTTTTCGAGCGCCAGAGCGCTTGCGGCGGTGTTTGTTGAGACGCTGATCTTGGCGGCATCCATGCCACTTGCAATCAGGCCATCAAGAATCGCCGTGCCCATGGAGCCTGAGCCGAGAATTGCGATTCGAATGTTCTTCACACTCAAAGTTTAGGCAACTTGCCTGTCGTCGGCTCAGGGTAGTTTTGATGCATGGCCCCAAAGACTTCTTATTCATGCACCGAATGCGGTTGGACCTCAGTCAAATGGGTCGGCCAGTGTGGCGAGTGCCAAGCCTGGGACACCCTTCGCGAAGGCTCTGTCAGCTCAGGCAAGGGTCTTGGCTCGGTTCGCTCGGTCAAGCCCTCTGTAATCGTTGCCTCAAGTGCCGCTAAGCCAATCACCGAAATCAGCACCGAATCGGTTGCCAGCCGCGGCACCGGCGTTGCCGAGTTTGACCGCGTTCTAGGCGGCGGATTGGTGCCTGGGGCTGTGGTTTTGCTCTCTGGTGAGCCTGGTGTTGGCAAGTCAACCCTCTTGCTCGAGGTTGCCGCAAAGACCGCTCAGGGTGGCGCTCGCGTGCTCTATGTCAGCGGTGAAGAGTCTGTCGGGCAAATCCGCCTGAGGGCCGAGCGCACCGGTGCTCTCAGCGAGAACCTGTTCTTGGCGAGCGAGACCGATCTCGGGTCGGTTCTTGGCCAAATCGAGGCAATCAAACCCGAGTTGCTTGTCGTCGACTCTGTTCAAACGATTGCTCACGCCGAGATCGATGGCGCTGCCGGAATGCCATCCCAAATTCGCGAGGTCGCAACCAACCTGATTCGCGTTGCTAAAGATCAGAACCTGCCGATTATCTTGGTTGGTCACGTCACCAAGGATGGCAACATCGCCGGCCCGCGAGCTCTCGAGCACCTCGTTGACGTCGTTTGCCACTTCGAGGGTGACCGTCAAACATCACTGCGTTTCGTGCGCAGCCTCAAGAACCGTTTTGGCCCAACCGACGAGGTTGGTTGCTTCGAAATGACCGGTGAGGGCATTCGCGAAGTTTCAGACCCGAGTGGTTTGTTCTTGTCGCGCGGTGATACTCCTGTTTCAGGAACCTGCGTAACGGTTGCCGTCGAAGGCAAACGTGCGTTGATTGCAGAAGTTCAAGCGCTCGTCGTTAAATCTTCTTCGCCGAACCCTCGTCGCGTGACAAACGGTGTTGACTCTTCGCGCGTTGCAATGTTGCTCGCCGTTCTCGAGCGTCGCGCAGGCATGCGTCTTGGCGAACTCGATGTTTATGTTTCAACTGTTGGCGGTGTTCGCATCACAGAACCTGCTGCCGATCTCGCAATCGCGATTGCAATCGCATCTGCGGTTCAAGACAAACCTGTTTCACACAACCTCGCGGCTTTCGGTGAGATTTCTTTGGCTGGCGAAATTCGCCCAGTCACCAATAACAAATTGCGCAAACAAGAGGCCGAGCGTCTTGGTTTTGTGCGCAGCGTCGAAAGCAGCGTTGGCGGCCTGAAGCAGGCCCTAGCCCTGGCGTTGAACTGGTAGTTAGTTCAGAACGAACTGCACGTCGTTCGAGAGAACGCCATTCACTGTTGCTTGCAAGTGATACGACGCTCCACCAGTTGGCACGGGCTCTTGCCCGGTAGAGCAACCTGTCGATGACGAGAAGACCTTCATCCAGTTAGAGGCACCCGACGGCAGAGTCTCACCCGGTTGCAAAGTGACAATAGCGCTCACGTCTTGACTGCGGTCACAGTCGTGTGAATCCCAGAAGACGCGGTCACCGCTTGTGATCGTATAGAAAGAGACACTCGAGCCGGCATCAAATGTGCAAGCCACGTTGCCGTTGTTGGTCACGGTGAACCAAATGAATGGGTTCTCGCCCTTGGCAAAAGTTGTTGCCGGAGTTTGTGCCTGATCGCCAACGTGGGCAAGAACCTGAACCGTGCCAGTTACACAAGGTGCGCCAGCGACCACGGTTGCGCTTGGAGTTGGGGCCGATGCCGGCGCAAAGAATCCGCCGATGAAACCGATGATTGCCTGGATGATTGCCCAGAGCAGTGCGATAACCACCAAAGCTGCGGTTCCGAAGAAGATGCGACGTCTGCGATAGATGGCCGGGTCAACTGTTCTGCGGTTTCTAGGTGGCATGCGATTCGACATGCCATAAGGCTAACCAGCCAGCTGCCTAGAGCAGCTTAAGCATGCGGGTGTTGCCGAGGGTGTTTTCTTTGACTCGGGCCAAATCAAGAAACTCTGCGACACCAACGTCTGTCGAGCGCACCATCTCTTCGAAGGTGTCGGCGTCAACCGGAACATCGCTGATTGGTTCGAATCCGTGCTTGCCAAAGAAGCCGGTTTCGAAGGTTAGGCAGAAAACGCGCTTGATGCCGAGTTTGCGTGCCTCTTCGATTAGTGCTTCGACCAGCAGGTGACCGATGCCTTTGCCGCGCATCGAATCGTCGACAACAATCGAACGAACTTCGGCGAGGTCTTCCCACATGACGTGAAGAGCGCCGGCTGCGACTACGCGGTCGTTGCCGTCGACAACGACCTGAAACTCTTGAATCTTTTCGAAAAGACCAACGAGCTCGTGGTGTTGAAGCACCTTGCCAAGAAACGGCTCGCGAATCGCCTGAATTGCGCGCACGTCTGAGGTGCGGGCTGGGCGAACGCGAAAGGTGCTAGTAGGCATTACTAAATGCTACTAGCGGCCTCGCGTGCTCGGCTAGTGAAAATGAACTCGCCATTGATGAAGTCAACATCGACGTGCTCGGTGTTGTGAAGTTCACCGTGCAAGATCTGCTCGCTGAGCTTGTCTTCGATTTCACGCTGAACTGCACGACGCAACGGACGTGCACCTAGCGCTGGGTCGAAGCCAATCTCGATAAGTCGGTCTTTAGCAGACTGCGATAGACGCAAGGTCATGTTGCGGTCTTCTAGGCGAACTGACAACTTCTTGATGAAGAGGTCAACGATCTGAACGAGTTCATCCTTGTTGAGCTGTGGGAACACGATGGTCTCGTCAACACGGTTCAAGAACTCTGGCTTGAAGTTCTTCTTCAACTCTTCGTTGACCTTGCCCTTCATGCGGTCGTAGTCGCCAACGCCGTCACCCTCGAGCGCGAAGCCCATCACGCCGCGAGCGATGTCGCGGGTTCCGAGGTTCGTAGTCATGATGATGATGGTGTTCTTGAAGTCGATTACACGACCCTGGCCGTCGGTTAGACGACCCTCTTCGAGAATCTGCAACAACGAGTTGAAGATGTCTGGGTGAGCCTTTTCGATTTCGTCGAACAAGACGACGCTGAATGGCTTGCGGCGAACCTTCTCGGTTAGCTGGCCGCCTTCTTCGAAGCCGACGAAGCCCGGAGGGGCACCGAACAAACGAGATACGGTGTGCTTCTCGCCATACTCAGACATGTCGAGTGAGATCAACGCACCTTCGTCGTCGAACAAGAACTCGGCTAGTGCCTTTGCGAGCTCGGTCTTTCCGACACCGGTTGGGCCGGCGAAGATGAACGAACCAGATGGGCGGTTCGGGTCTTTCAAACCAGCGCGCTGACGGCGAATCGACTTCGAGATCGCACGGATAGCGTCTTCTTGACCGATGACGCGCTTGTGTAGTTCGTCTTCCATAAAGATGAGCTTGGTGCTCTCTTCTTCGGTCAACTTGAACACTGGAATTCCGGTTGCCTGAGCGAGAACCTCGGCGATTAGGCCTTCGTCAACAACTCCGCCGACCTGAACGTTGCCGGTGCGAAACTGCTTTTCGAGCTTCACGCGCTCGGCGTTGGCCTTCTTCTCTTCGTCGCGCTTTGAAGCCGCGAGTTCGAAGTCTTGGTCTTCGATTGCCTTCTCTTTTGACTTCTTGATTTCTGCGATCTGGTCTTCGAGTTCACGAAGCTCAGGTGGTGAAGACAAGAACGAGAGGCGCAAACGAGCACCGGCCTCATCGATTAGGTCGATTGCCTTGTCTGGCAGGTAGCGGTCGGTGATGTAGCGGTCAGCTAGGTTGGCGGCTGCAACTAGCGCGCCGTCGCTGATCGAAACCTTGTGGTGCGCTTCGTAGCGGTCACGAAGACCCTTCAAGATATTGATGGTGTGAGGCAACGAAGGCTCGTTGACCATAACCTGCTGAAAACGACGAGCAAGTGCTGCATCTTTTTCGAAGTGCTTGCGGTACTCATCGAGAGTCGTTGCACCGATGGTCTGAAGCTCGCCGCGGGCAAGCATCGGCTTCAAGATCGAAGCTGCGTCGATTGCACCCTCGGCTGCACCAGCACCAACGAGAGTGTGAATCTCGTCGATGAAAGTAATGATGTCTCCGCGTGAACGAATTTCTTTGGTGACCTTCTTTAGTCGCTCTTCGAAGTCACCGCGGTAGCGTGATCCGGCAATAAGCGCACCCATGTCGAGTGTGTAAAGCTGCTTGCCCTTAAGAGTTTCTGGAACATTGCCGGTGACAATCGCCTGCGCGAGACCTTCGACAACAGCGGTCTTTCCGACACCTGGTTCACCAATTAGAACCGGGTTGTTCTTTGAACGACGAGAAAGAATTTGCATTACGCGTTCGATCTCGCGCTCACGACCGATAACTGGGTCGAGCTTTCCGTCGGCGGCAGCCTGAGTTAGGTTGCGACCAAACTGGTCGAGAATCTGTGAACCCTTTTGCTTCTCGTGATTTTCGCCGCCAACGTTGACGGTTTCTTTTCCTTGAAAACCTGAAAGCAACTGGATGACCTGCTGGCGCACCTTGTTGGTGTCAGCGCCGAGTTTGGTTAGCACCTGAGCGGCAACGCCTTCGCCTTCACGAATCAATCCGAGAAGAAGGTGTTCGGTGCCGATGTATGAGTGACCGAGTTGCAAAGCTTCGCGAAGTGAAAGCTCAAGAACCTTCTTTGCGCGCGGAGTAAATGGAATGTGACCGGTTGGTGCCTGCTGGCCCTGACCGATGATCTCTTGAACCTGCTCGCGAACAGACTCGAGGTTGATGCCGAGCGCTTCAAGCGACTTGTGAATCAGACCGAGCAAGATGTGCTCAGTGCCGATGTAGTTGTGGTTGAGCAGCTTCGCCTCTTCTTGGGCGAGAACTACTACGCGACGGGCTTTGTCTGTGAATTTTTCAAACATACAAAGATGTTAGGTCGCTACTTGCCCTTAGAACCAGCCTGTTCGC
>JBEGTK010000020.1:0-7748 GCA_041179445.1 Actinomycetota bacterium
AAGGTGTCTGCCGAGATGGTGGTTCCGCTCTCAGGAATGAAGAAGCCGTACTTCTCGGTCTCTGCGCTGAGGTTTAGCTGAACGGTGTCTCCCGACCAAGCAATAGCCGCGATGGTGTCACCGTTCTCAAGGTCTTCTGAATAGCTGTTGCCCTTGATGCGAGCAATCTGGCCGTCTGAAACCTTGCCTGCAAAGAAGTCGATTGCGTTCATGAACGCGTCTTCGGTAAGGCTGCTCTCGCTTGTGATGTCGATGCCCTGTGCCATAAGAATCAGGCCGATGGTGTCGCGCATTTCTGAAAGCACACCAACGCGACCCTTTAGAGCCGGGTCCCAAAGATCTTCAAGACTGGTTGGTGAATCTTTTCCAGTGGCCTTCTTATATTCGACCTTGTTGTAAGTAATGCCGGCCAAGATTCCCTGGTATGGCATCGAGTAGTCACGGTTAGGGTCGTGTGCAGCGCCAAGATATGCTGGCGCAAGGTTTGCCTTGTTAGGAATGTTCGCAGCGTCGTACTTCTGAACGAAGCCTGACTGAATCCACTTAGCTGCCATCCACTCGGTTGGGCAGGCGACGTCAGCACCGATGTCTTGACCCTGAGCTAGCTGCTTCTGCACCTTGCTGAAATAAGTGTCATTGTCGTCGATTTCGATTTTGTACTCGACCTTGATTCCGGTCTGAGCTTCAAACTTCTGAAGAGTTGGGTAGTTGCCGGCGTCGTCTTCATCCATGTATAGCGACCAGTTGTGCCAGATGAGTGACTTCTCGCTTGCAGAGAGATCTTTTGCTGGGGTCAGCTCTTTCTTTTCTGCCGCTGGTGCACAAGCCGCCAACGTAAGCGCTGTTGCAGAAGCGCCGAGACCAGCAAGCGCCGTTCTTCGGGTTACCTGCGATTGCTTAATGGCAGACACTAGCTGCTTGAACATTGGGTCTTGGTTAATCGAGTCCTTCATGGGAGCTCCTTCAATCGAAAGGGCAACAATGCCCAGCCAACAACAAAGACGCAAACTGCGCTCGTTGCCAATACTGCCACAAATTCGAGGCTGTTCTGGCACTTATTGGCCAATCTGCCGAGCGTTTTTGAAGCAAGCGAGCCAAAGACTAGGCTTGGCAATTGGCGGCAACGTGGCCGCCCTGAAACGGAGAATCATGAAGGTCGCAGTACCTGCCGAAGTCAAAAACAACGAGTTTCGCGTTGCCATCACCCCGTCTGGAGTTCACGAGCTAGTAAAAGCCGGACACCAGGTTTTCGTGCAGTCGGGTGCCGGAATCGGATCAGCAATTAGCGATGCCGAATATGAAGCAGAAGGCGCAACCATTTGCCCAGACGCAGCCTCTACTTGGGCAGCCGGCGACATGGTTCTCAAGGTAAAAGAACCAATTGCCAAAGAATATGGTTTCTTGCGCGAGGGCCTAATTCTCTTCACTTATCTTCACCTCGCAGCTGACCGCCCACTGACCGACGCACTGCTTAGCAGCAAGGTCACGTCAATTGCATACGAGACGGTTCAGCTGCCTTCGCGTTCGCTTCCGCTGCTTGCACCGATGAGCGAGGTTGCCGGAAGGCTTGCTCCTCTAGTTGGAGCACAGACTTTGATGCGCCAAAACGGCGGCAACGGAATGTTGATGAGCGGTGTGCCTGGCACTCGCCCAGCTCGCGTAACTGTAATCGGTGCCGGAGTTGCCGGTGCAAACGCTGTTGCAATCGCAATCGGCATGGGTGCCGAAGTTACCGTGCTCGACACCAACCTCTATCGCTTGCGCGAACTCGATGACTTTTATGCCGGCCGACTTCGCACAATCGTCAGCAACACTTATGAATTGCAGCGATCAGTTGTCGATGCAGACCTGGTCATCGGTGCGGTTTTGATTCCTGGAGCAAAGGCTCCGAAGTTGGTGACCAATGAAATGGTTAGCAAGATGAAACCTGGCAGCGTATTGGTTGACATCGCAATTGACCAGGGCGGTTGCTTCGAAGATTCACACGCAACCACTCACGCTGAGCCAACTTTCAAGGTTCACGAGAGCACTTTCTATTGCGTAGCGAACATGCCTGGCGCTGTTCCTCACACCAGCACCTACGCGCTAACTAACGCGACGCTGCCATATGTGCGCGCGATAGCAAACCGCGGATGGCAAAAGGCCTGCTCAGTCGATGGCGCGCTCGCTCTCGGCTTGAACTCACACGATGGTGTCTTGTTGAACGCCGGCGTTGCAGAGGCTCACGGACTATCTGCTCAAGAGCCGGCTTCGGTTCTCTAACCAAGTTAGGCAGCGCAAAGCTAAACACCTCAGCGGCCTGGCCATGACCGAGCACCTGAGCCTTGGCTAAACCGTTGCCGGCTGAGGCCGAAGTTGCCTCTGAACCCTTGGCAACCTGCCCGAGCATCGTTGCGTCAACTGGGTCTGGAGTGCCAATCAGAACACGCAGCGAAACGTTGCTCAACAAGGCTCGACTTATGCCGACCAAATTTTGATTGGTCATGACCAGGTGCATGTTCGCACTTCTGCCCCGAGCAGAGATGGCAGATAGAACCGTGGCGGCTAACTTGATGGTCGCAAGCAGGTGACCTAGCTCATCGATTGCGATAACCATCGAAGTCTTTGCTTTCAGCCCCAACTCTCTTTCTCGCAATTCTCGCTCGAGACTTTCGATCAACGCTTCTGCGGCTTGCAAGTCATGGTCGCTTGCGAACCCCAGAGACTCATCGGCAAACTCACTGAGCCCTGCTCCCCCTTTGAAATCGATGCAAAGCAAATGCAAATTTGCATTGCCACCGATCAGCTGCCTTATTGCGCTGCGAAGTAATTCGGTTTTGCCGCTTCCGGTTGAGCCAATCAAAATCGCATGCGGACCATCGTGCATAAGTGATTTGCAAACAATGCGCTGGCTATTGAAGCCAAGGGCAAACGACATTGGCGCGTTGGGTAACTCAAAATCCTCTGCTAAAAATTGTCTTTGCGGTTCACTCGGCTCACCCGAATATGCAAGACGCTCAAAAATCAAATCTGCCTGCTCGCGCGACCACAGAATTTCTGCACGTGGCATTCGAAAATCGTCTAACCAAACTCGATTGCCAACTACTTTGACCACTGTTTGCGCAGAGAGCTTGGGAACTCTAGATTGGCGAAACTTGAGAAGCGCGGCAATCACAAGCGTGAATGCGCTGCTGCCGAGCAAGAAGTAGTTTTGCGAAGTTGCAGCGAGCATCGAGCCATAGGCGAGCGAAGGCAAGAACCACAGAAGTTGCACGCAAACACTTTGCCGCTTGCGCGAGCTTGCGTGTTGATTTCACAGAAAACTGTGGAGAACCTGACCCTTACTGACCGATATATGACATGACGTGCTTTACGCGCGTGTAGTCCTCGAAGCCGTAGTTTGAGAGGTCCTTGCCATAGCCCGAGTGGCGGAATCCGCCGTGAGGCATTTCGGCAACAAGCGGAATGTGAGTGTTGATCCAGACACAACCGAAGTTGAGCCCCTTCGAGAAGCGCATCGCACGGCCGTGGTCTTTGGTCCAGACAGATGAGGCGAGGCCATACTGAACGTCGTTTGCCCAGCGCATTGCCTCGTCGTCGTTGGTGAACTTCTGCACGGTGACAACAGGGCCGAAGATTTCGCTCTGAATGTGCTCGTCGTTCTGCTTCAAGCCCGAAAGCACGGTTGCCTCGAAGAAGTAGCCTCCGTTGTCTGAGATTGCGACACCACCGGTCTCGATGGTTGCGTGGTCTGGCAAGCGGTCGATGAATCCCTGAACGCGCTCGAGCTGGTTCACGTTGTTGACCGGGCCAAAGAGTATGTCGTCACGTGAAGGCTGACCGGTTGTCGCGTTTGCCTTGACGCTTGCGCTCAACTTGGCAACGAACTCGTCGTGCACAGACTCGTGAACGAGCATGCGGGTTGCAGCTGTGCAGTCTTGGCCGGCGTTAAAGAAGCCGGCGACGGTTAGCTGGGCAACTGCTGCATCAAGGTCTGCATCGGCAAAAATGATTACTGGAGCCTTGCCGCCGAGTTCGAGATGAACACGCTTTAGGTCTAGAGCCGCAGACTTGGCAACTTCCATTCCGGCACGAACAGAACCAGTGATGGCAACCATCTGCGGAATCTTGTGCTCAACTAGCGCGCGACCAGTGTCGCGGTCACCGGTCACGACGTTGAATACGCCCTTTGGCAAAAACTCAGAAGCGATTTCCGCAAGCAAGAGAGTTGATGCAGGAGTTGTGTCTGAAGGCTTGATCACGATGGTGTTTCCGGCAGCTAGTGCTGGCGCAAACTTCCAGGTCGCCATGTTCAGCGGGTAGTTCCAAGGAGTAACCTGACCGATTACACCGATTGGCTCGCGACGAATAGAAGAAGTGTGGTCTTTTGCATACTCAGCGGTTGCGATTCCCTGAAGGTTTCTAGCTGCACCTGCGAAGAAACGAATCTGGTCTACAGAAACCAAGACCTCGTTCTCAATAAGAGACGGGCGAGGCTTTCCGGTGTTTTGCGATTCGACGTCTGCCATCTCTTCAGCGCGAGCCTCGAGAGCGTCTGCGATTCTGAACAGGGCCAACTGTCGCTCTGCAGGGGTGGTCTGTGACCAGGTCTCGAATGCCTTGTCGGCAACCTTGTATGCGTGATCGATGTCGGCCGCGTCGCTCAGCTGGGCGGTGGCATAAGGCTTGCCCGTGGCTGGGTCAAAAATCTCGCTGGTCTGGCCAGACTTTGCATCTACATATTCGCCATCGACGAAGTTCTTCAGCTGCTTGAGCGACATCGCTCACTCTCCTTTGAGTCTGCATCCCTATCCGGCTGGGTAGTCGGTCGTTGGGATGCGAAAGATTCCGATATCAAAACCTTATTACTTAGCCGCCAGATTTGCGAAAACGAAGGCAATTTGCCCGTTCGGTGACCTTTTCGTTATCTAAATCGGCAAAACGCTACGGATTCGTTTGCGAAAAGGCATTTTGAGTGCCAAAATCGGAACATGAACCGCGTAGCAGCCAAGAGCGCAGCCATCGATGACACAGCCAAGAGCATCATCGAGCAGTTGCAGTTTGATGGCCGCCGTTCATATGCAGAAATCGGCAAAGTCGTTGGGCTGAGTGAGGCCGCTGTTCGTCAGCGAGTTCAGAAACTAACCGAGACCGGTGTTCTGCAGATCGTTGCAGTGACCGACCCGATGCAGCTTGGCTTCTTTCGCCAGGCCATGATCGGAATTCGCTGCACCGGCGACACTCGCGAAATCGCACAGAAGATTGCTGCGCTATCCGAGACAGATTATGTGGTTCACACCGCAGGAAGTTTTGACATTTTGGTTGAGGTGATCTGTGAAGACGATGACGAATTCATCGAACTCCTCAATTCAAAGATCCGGTCGCTGCCCGGAGTTACTTCAACAGAGACATTTGTCTATTTGAAGTTGCACAAGCAGTTCTACAACTGGGGAACGCGATGATGCGTCTCCACAAACAACACCAAACAATGTAAAGAGTGATATTTCATGGCAACCAAGGAGAGCCTGGTGAGCAAACTTGCTCGCGGAGTAAAAACCGCGCTCAAGCCGTCGAATGGGACGACCAATGCTAAAGCCGACCGCGCCACCCCGCTTCTAGACGCCCGCAAGGCCGGAACAGAAGCAACCCCAAAGATGCTGCAGCAGGCAGCGAAGGACAACATGTTCCTTCACTTCACCCGCCACAGCCCTTACTACACCGCCAAGGGTGAGATTCCGATCATCACCAAGGCACAGGGTCACCACTTCTGGGACCAAAACGGCAAGAAGTACTTCGATGGCATCTCGAGCTTGTTCTCGGTAAACATCGGACACGGACGCACTCGCCTAGCCGAGGCAGCAGCCAAGCAGATGAAAGAGCTTGACTACTTTCCGCTATGGTCACACGCACACAAGCCAGGCATCGAGCTCTCTGAGCGCTTGCTTTCTTATGCGCCGAAGAACCTAAGCCGCGTTTTCTTCACCACCGGTGGTGGCGAGGCTAACGAAACCGCATGGAAGCTGGCCAAGCAGTACTTCAAGATGATGGGCAAGCCAACCAAGCACAAGGTGCTAACCCGCGCAGTTGCCTACCATGGCACCTCGCACGGAGCCCTTTCGCTAACTGGCATTCCGTCGATGAAGAAGATGTTCGAGCCGCTAGTTCCAAGCACCTTCCGCGTTCCAAACACCAACTGGTACCGCGCTCAAGACGACTTTGCAACCGAAGAAGAGTTCGCTCTTTGGGCTGCAAACCGTGTTGAAGAAATGATTCTGTTCGAAGACCCAGACACCGTTGCAGCGTTCATTTTTGAACCTGTGCAGAACTCTGGCGGATGCTTCACTGCACCGAAGATTTACTTCGATCGCGTTCGCGAAATTTGCGACAAGTACGACGTGCTGATTGTTGCCGACGAAACTATCGACGGCTTTGGTCGCACCGGAACCATGTTTGCTTGCGAGCAGTATGGTTTCGAGCCAGACATGTTGGTGCTAGCCAAGGGCATGACCTCGGCATACGCGCCGATTGGTGCGTTGCTTGTTGCAGAGAAGTTGTTTGAGCCATTCAAGAGTGGCACCAACATCTTCCCTCACGGATACACCTACGGTGGTCACCCAGTTTCTTGTGCGGTTGCTCTCGAGAACCTCGACATCTTTGATGAAGAAGATCTTGTTGGCAACGTTGCTAGAAACCAGGATGAGTTCAAAGCGACGCTAGACAAGTTACGCGACCTGCCAATCGTCGGCGATGTTCGTGGTGCAGGTTACTTCTGGGCAATTGAACTTGTGAAAGACAAGAACACCAAAGAAACCTTCAACGACAAAGAGAGCGAGAAGCTGCTTCGTGGAATCTTGTCTCACCGAATGTTCGAAGAAGGCTTGTACTGCCGCTCGGATGACCGTGGAGACCCGGTTGTTCAGTTGGCACCACCGCTGACCATTGGCCGCGACGAGTTCAACGAGATCGAGCAGATTCTGCGCGGATGCCTCGATGAAGCTTGGAAGGCGATGTAATCGGTTGTAATTCACAACCTTTGACTTTGGCCGGGTTCTCAACAGACTCCATGTGAATCTCTGAGACCCGGCCTTTGTCTTATTCTGGAGAACATGAAAACGGCAGACGCGAGCATTAGCTTCGACTCACCGATTGGTGCAATCACGGTCGAGGCAACAAACGAAAAGATCACTGGTCTGGCCATTGGTCAGAGCTACCCCGACTTTGGCTCGAGCAAGGTTCTGCGCGAGGCTAAGAAGCAGTTGCTTGCTTACTTCGCTGGCAAACTGACTAAGTTCGACCTTCCGGTTGACCTGCACGGCACCGAGTTTCAAAAGTCGGTCTTCAAGCAAATTGCCAAGATTGGCTATGGCAAGACGGTCACATACGCAGACATCGCCGGCAAGATCGGCAAGCCGCTTGCTGCCCGCGCTGTCGGTGGCGCAGTTGGTTCAAACCCGGTTCCGATCATCGTTGCCTGCCACCGCGTGCTCGGTGCTGCCGGCAAGATCACCGGCTACTCGGGTGGCGATGGCCTGCCAACTAAGCGCTTGCTGCTAAAACTCGAAGGCATTCCGAGCAAAGAATGAGCGTTGCCAAGAAGTTTGACGATGGTCTAACCCGGTGCTCTTGGCTCAATAGCGACGAGCTCTATCGCGAATATCACGACACTGAGTGGGGCGTTCAGGTAGTTGGCGACCAGCAGATGTTCGAGCGAATTGCCCTAGAGGGTTTTCAAGCGGGATTGTCGTGGATCACGATTCTCAAGCGCCGCG
>JBEGTK010000021.1:0-7719 GCA_041179445.1 Actinomycetota bacterium
GGCGACTGGGCAGTAAGTCCGGATGTCTGGCCAAACGGCCTCTCGCCGTTGATTGAAGCCGTAAAAGCCAATGGCATGGAGTTCGGTCTCTGGTTCGAGTGCGAGATGGTCAATCAAGACAGTGACCTCTATCGCGAACACCCAGACTGGATTCTTCAGGCAGGCGGTCGCGTGCCGCCAACTTTCAGAAACCAGCAGGTTCTCGACCTTGCTCACGAAGGTGCCTTCAACCACGTGCTCGGTCAGGTAGATGCGATTCTTAGCGAATATGACATTGCCTACATCAAGTGGGATCACAACCGAGTTCTAACCGAAGCCGCGCACTTTGGCCGACCAGCTGTTCGCAAACAAGTTGAGGCAATCTATCGACTTTTCGATGAGTTGAAACTTCGTCACCCAGGTTTAGAAATTGAATCTTGCGCAAGCGGTGGCGGTCGAATTGATCTCGGCATGATTGACCACGCAGATCGTTTCTGGACGAGCGATAACAATGACGCGCTCGAGCGTCAAAACATTAATCGCTACACAACTATCGCGATTGCTCCAGAACTTCTCGGCACTCACATTGGCCCGACCAAGGCGCACTCGAGTGGTCGCACACACACTCACACCTTTAGAGCTACGACGGCACTTTGGGGTCACGCGGGTCTCGAGTGGGATCTCACCGAAGCCAGCGATGAAGAGCGAAAACTTCTTGCATCATGGATTTCGTATTACAAAGAGAAGCGTGCACTTTTGCATTCCGGAAGAACCGTTCGCGCAGAACACGCAGAACCGAACGCGTATGTTCACGGTGTCGTCGCGCAAGACAAGAGCGAGGCTGTCTTCATGCTTGCGCAATTGCGACCATCGCAGTTCAGCCGACCAGCAAACATTCGCTTGACCGGTCTTGACCCAGAAGCAACCTATGAAGTGAAGGTCGTCGAACCAGCTGGCGCTGCCGTTTCAATGCAGATTAAGCCACCAAGTTGGTATTCGGGTGTTCGCCTAACCGGAGCAGCTCTTTCAAGCTTTGGTTTGCGCTCGCCGGTTTTGCGCCCAGAGCAAGCCTTGCTAATCGAAGCGAAGCGACTCTAGTTGCCAGCATTATCTGCAGCCCGGTTGAAGTCGGCCCAGCGCGCACTGATCATCATGTTCTTCGTGCAGGGCTTTTCGAGCACGGTAATCGTTCCGCGAATTCCAGAGTTGGTAAAACAGGTTGACGCCAACCTGGTCACCTGGGGAACAACCATCGGCCTAGCCGGCCTTGGCTCGCTTTTGCCACTGATGTTCACAAACCGCTTGGTTGCTCGATTCGGCACCAGACCGATTATTCGCATCGCCGCAGCCCTTATCGCAGTCTGCCTAGCCGCGATTCCTTGGTCTACAAGCATCTGGATGTACCTGGTCATCCAGGTGTTTCAGGTCATGGTCTTCAGCGCCTACAACATCTCGATCAATGCGGCATCCGTGATGCTGCAGAAGAAGATGAAGCGAACAATTGTCGGTTCTATGCACGCCGGTTGGAGCATCGGAGCAGCTTCGTCTGCTGCTATCAGCGGGCTGATGGTCGGCCTGCCTTTCAAACTGCACATCGGTGCTGTGGCGATTCTTTGCTTCGTTGCTTTTCAGTTGGCTGGCCGAAAGCTACTCGAACCTTCGGTCGATGGTCACAAGTCTGAGAGCGCACGCCAAGAAAAGGTGTCTTGGCTTAAGACCCCAAAATTTGTTTGGTTGCTAACCCTCGGATTATTCTGCGGAGTCTGGCCTGAGATCGTGATGATCGACTGGAGTGCCCTCTTCAGTAAGAATGTGATGAATCTCGAACCGGCAATGAGCGCACTTCCTTATACGGTCTTCACCGGCGCGATGATCATTGGTCGAATCTCGATCGACAGAATCACAAAAAAGTTTCACATCAGCGAGATGTCAAAGTGGGGCGGCATCGCCGGTTCGATTTTGCTCTTCGCCGGAATAATCTTTGGTCCGATGGTTGCCACTGTCGATGCAACTCTCGGTTTAGTTGTGCTGTGCGTGTTCTGGGGTCTAGCCGGTCTCGGAGTTGGCCCACAGGTGCCGAGCTTCTTCACGGCCGGTGGCTATGTAATGGGTTTGAGCACTGCTCAGGTTTTGTCACGAATGAGCATGGTGAACACTTTCATAATGCTCAGCGCGAAATTCTTGATGGGTGCTCTGGCTCAGGTTGACATGCAGGTTGCATTTATGTTTCCGGCGACGACGCTATTGATTGCCGGAATCATTTCGGCATTCGTGGTGAAGAAGGCTAAGAGCAATGAAAAAGAAGTGCTGACGGCGTTTCCGCCAACTGCACCGATTGTTATCGTCGAAAAATAAATCGCTTAGCGGTAGTTAACGAACTGAAGGTCTACTTCTAGATCTTTTGACTTCAGCAACGCAATCAGGTCTTGAAGGTCATCGCGACTCTTGCTGCTGACGCGAAGTTCGTCGCCTTGAATCTGCGACTTCAAGCTCTTAGCGCCCTCTTCGCGAATAATCTTTGAGATCTTCTTGGCCTGCTCTTGCTCGATGCCATTCTTGAGCTCAGCTTCGATGCGGTATTCCTTGCCAGACGCAAAGGGCTTTCCGGCATCGAGGCTCTTTAGCGAGATGCCGCGCTTCACAAGCTTCGACTGAAAGACGTCGAGCACCGCTAGAACGCGGTCTTCGCTTGAGGCCTTCATCAGCACCTTCTCGCCAGACCAATCGATAGATGCGCCGACTCCCTTGAAGTCGTAACGCTGCTCGATTTCTTTCTGAGCTTGGGTCAAGGCATTTGCAGCCTCTTGCTTGTCTACTTTGCTTACGATGTCGAATGATGAGTCAGCCATAGCCAAATTCTACCTAGCGAGATGAGTGCGGCGGGCGAGCGGTGCTTCCGCGAACCAACAATTCGGCGTTCCAGTCGAATTGCTCTTCGATGTTCGGGTGCTCGTCAAGAGCCGGGTCTTCAAGCAGGTTCAGCAAGATTTCGACCGCGCGTGCCCCCTGGCCACGAACTCTTTGGTTGACGGTTGTGAGTTCGAAGAAGTCTGACATGTCGTGGTTGTCGATTCCGATTACCGAGACGTCTGCAGGAACCTGAAGGCCCAGGTCCTTGGCCGCCATGATCGCACCAAAAGCCATCTCGTCTGAATTACAAAAAATGGCAGTCGGTGCGTTGTGCGGATCACCGAGCATCTGCTTTGCAACCACGTATGCGCTCTGCAGAGTGAAGTCAGCGCGAGCGGTCCATCCGGGTTTCACTTCTAGGCCTGCAGCTTTCAGCGCATCGACATAACCGTTGTGGCGTTGGTTTGGTTGGTTGAACTCTTTGTCAGAACTCTCGAGTCCGTTGATGTTCGCAATTCGAGTGTGGCCGAGCGAAATCAGGTGCTCGGTTGCTAGGCGACCGGCCGCGCGGTCATCCATGACTAGAGAACGAGCGCCATCGATGTGGCCACCGATAGCAAGAATTGGTTTCTTCATGCGGTTTAGCAAATCAAGTTCGCTTGCACTTGGCGCAACTGCGACCGCAAGAACGGCGTCAACACGCTGGCGAAGCAAGAATTCGTTGAAGATTTTCTCGCGCTGGGCTGTTCCACCGCTCAGGTTATAGAGCGTGAGGTCATAGCCGGCCTCGACCAGGGCGCTCTCGGCGCTTTCAAGAAAGGCGCCGAAAAACCACCGGTCAATGTAAGGCATTACAACGCCGATGTTTCTGTTGCGGCCGGTTGCAAGCGTGTATGCCGATGAAGATGCTACGTAGCCAAGCTCTGCCGCGGCCTTTTCAACCTTGGCGCGGGCTTTTTCAGACACATGGTCTTTGCCAGACAAGGCACGCGAGACGGTTGCGGTGCTTACGCCCGCAAGTTTTGCAACGTCTTCAATGCCAGCCATGTAAAAAACCTGTAAATCTCAAGAAGAAATGTAAGAGATTTACAATTTAGGCCCAGCCGGCCCTGCTTGCAAGGGATTCACTAAGAAAGCAAAAACCCACCCGTGGAGCTCTTACCTGCCACAAATGCAAAAACCCACCCGTGGAGCTCTTACCTGCCACAAATGCAGAAACCCCTCCAACCTGGGAGGGGTTTCCATTTGTGGCTAGTGAGGGATTCGAACCCCCGAAGTCGATGACGGCTGATTTACAGTCAGATCCCTTTGGCCACTTGGGTAACTAGCCTTGCGTGAAACAACTTCACTAGATTACCCGAAACCCGCCCGCTATCCAAGCCCACGCGGGAATTCGGGCATCTCTTGTTAGGTTGAGTGTTTGAAGCACGTCGAATACAAGGGGTATCTGTGAAACGCATCATCGAAATAATGACAAGCCGTTGGGGAGCACCTTCGGTTATGTTGCTCGGCGCAATTTTCGCCGCATTGGTCTTTGTAGGTCCGCTGGGCGGCAAAGCCACAGAGACAGCACCTGGCGTTGGACTTCCAGACGACAACGAAGTTGTCATGGTTGACGAAGCTCTCAAGGGCCTTCCTGGTTCTGACTCGACCGCTGCAATCATCGTTTTCAGAAGCGAGTCTGCTTTCACCGATGAACAAAAGACTTTCTTGCAGGGTTCATTCGATCCGATCACGCAGTTTCCAGCTGGCGGAGTCAACGAGCGTTTCACCAGTTTCAGCAACGCGATTGTCAACGGAACAGCGTTTGTTCCACCAGCAACAATTTCTGAAGATTCAACAACTGCGCTCGTGACGATTCCGATGGATAAGTCTGACGAAGTAGAAGTCACTACGACTCGAGTCGAAGACATCCGTGAAATTGCCAAAGAAGATCTGCCGAGTGGGTTAACTGCTTATGTCACCGGACCTGAAGGTTTCACCGCTGACATTAGCAATGTATTTGCCGGCGCAGACTTCAAACTTCTCATCACTACTGCGCTAGTTGTTATCGCATTGCTATTGGTTACTTATCGCTCACCGATTCTTTGGTTGATTCCGCTTCTAGTAGTTGGCATAGCAGATGGTATGGCTGGCGGATTGGTTCGCAACCTTGCTAACCAAATCGGTTTGCAACTCGATGGTTCAATCACCGGAATTCTTTCTGTTCTAGTTTTCGGTGCCGGCACTGACTATGCGTTGCTACTCATTTCTCGCTATCGCGAAGAGTTGTTACTTAATGCAGATCGCCGCCAGGCAATGGTCAAAGCTCTGCGCGAAGCTGGGCCGGCAATTCTTGCCTCGGGCATCACCGTAATTTTGGCGCTGCTCACACTGACCTTTGCGGTGCTAGAAGGAAACCGCGCACTCGGAATCGCCTGTGCCGTCGGTGTTGGTCTCGCCATGGTTTCGGCTCTAACCGTCTTGCCTGCTGCTTTGGTTGCATTCGGCCGGTGGATTTTCTGGCCGCTAACCCCGAAGTTTGGTGGAACCAACAAGTCAGACAACGGCCTGTGGGCCAAGCTCGGTCGCGGCGTTAGCAAGCGCCCAGCGGTTGTTGCCGTAGTTGGTTTCGTGCTGCTAGCGGCTATGGCCAGCGGAGCAACCGGCATGAAGATTGGTCTAGCGAGCACCGAACGCTTCTTGGTTAAGCCTGAGGCGGTGGCCGGCCAGGAGTATCTGGCAGAAGCATTTGCTGCAGGCGCTTCGACCCCGACGATTGTCATCGCGAACAACGACTTCGCAGACAAGGTTCAGACCGCAGCCGCAGAAGTTGACGGTGTCTCAACCGCGAGCATCGAAGTAAACAACGGAATTGTTTCGAAGAACGACTCGATTACCAAAATCAACGTTGTTCTAGAAGACACCTCTGGCTCTGAAGCGGCTTTTGCAACTGTTGAGAGACTTCGCACCGCTCTGCACGCAATCGAAGGCGCAGACGCGAAGGTCGGTGGCCTCGATGCTCAGCAACTCGACGTGAAGAATGCTTACGCGCAAGATCAGCGAACGGTCATTCCGTTGATTTTGATTTTGGTATTCATAGTTTTGATTGCGCTGTTGCGTTCGATTGTTGCACCTGTGCTATTGCTGCTAACTGTCGTCGCTTCATTCTTTGCATCGATGGGTGCCGGTTGGCTCCTATTCGTGAACGTGCTCGGGTTCCCGGCACTCGACCTAAGCGTGTTTTTGTATAGCTTCTTGTTCTTGGTTGCACTCGGTGTTGACTACAACATCTTCTTGGTAACTCGTGCGCAAGAAGAAAGCGCAAAACTCGGGTTGAAGCAGGGCATGATCAAGGCGTTGAGCTCAACCGGTGGAGTGATCACAAGCGCGGGCATCTTGCTTGCCGCAGTGTTCGCTGTTCTCGGTGTTCTACCGCTTATCGCGCTGACCCAGATTGGAATCGTCGTCTGCATCGGTGTCTTGCTAGACACTCTGTTGGTGCGAACCGTGATTGTTCCGGCGCTTGCGTTTATTGCTGGCGAAAAGTTCTGGTGGCCAAGAAAGCCAAAGCAGAACTAAAGCCTTATCCAAACGGTCTCGTCAGCGGCAATGTGCTGCTGGTCGAGGCCGTTTGCGCTTCTCAAGATAACTTCGCCGGCCGGCATGGCCATGGCTTCGCGACCGAAGTTGTGAATTACCAGGATGCCGCCGTTGCGATAGCCGAGGGCACGTTCGTTGGTGAACTGCGGCAACCAGGCAAATGAGCCCTCGCCAAGTTTGAGCTGGCGACGAATGCGAAGTGCACTCTTATATAGCTCCAAAGTTGAGCCGGCAACGCCTTCTTGCTGGTCGCGCGAGTATTCACGATAAATCTCGGGCTGGGGCAGCCAACTCTTGCCTGTGGTGTTGAACCCGTTGGCCGCGCCTGTTCCGGCCTGCCAAGGCAGCGGCACTCGGCAGCCATCGCGCCCAACGCGCTTGCCGGCGGTGCGGGCAAAGGTTGGGTCTTGGCGAAATTCGGGCTCAAGGGTGGTGTGTTCAGGCAATCCGAGTTCTTCGCCCTGATATAGGTATGAAGCGCCAGCCAGCCCGAGCATAAACATGGTGGCCCCGCGGGCTCGGCGAAGGCCAAGTTCGCGATCAGGTTGTGGGTCGCCTGGGCCAACCCCGTCTGAAGCGGTTGGGCGGCCGGTTAGCCCACCCATGCGAGAGGCGTGGCGAATGATGTCGTGGTTTGAAAGCACCCAGGTAGATGGTGCTCCGACTGAGTCAAAAGCCTCAAAAGACTCGTTGATTGAGGCAAATAGGGTCTCGGGCTTCCACTCGCTGTCTAGAAAGCGAAAGTTGAAGGTCTGGTTGAACTCGTCTGGGCGCACCCAGAGGGCCATGAAGCTCAAAGGCAGCACGTATGCCTCGCCGCACATGGCTCGGTCACCGTCGTAGCTGTTCAGAATTTCGCGCCAGCGCCTGAAAATCGGGTGAACTTCTTCTTGAAACCACATTGGTGGCGAAGGTTCGCCCTCTATGAAGCCGGCTCCGGCTCGTTCGACGTCTGGGTGGTCAGGCAACCCGGCGGCTTTTGCCATCGCGTGGGGTTGGTCTACTCGAAAACCATCGACGCCGCGATCGAGCCAGAAACGCAGAATGTCTTCGAAGGCTTCGTGAACTTCTGGGTTTGCCCAGTTGAGGTCAGGCTGCGAAGAGTCAAAAAGATGCAGGTACCACTGACCGGGCGTTCCATCTTTTTCGATGAGGCGAGTCCATGCTGGGCCGCCAAACATTGAAACCCAATTGTTCGGAGGCAACTCGCCGCTTTCGCCGCGACCTTCTTTGAAGTGATAGAACTCGCGCTCGCGGCTGTTCGGTGCTGCGTTGATTGCAGCTTGAAACCATTTGTGTTTGTCGCTC
>JBEGTK010000022.1:0-7562 GCA_041179445.1 Actinomycetota bacterium
TCGACCAGAACACCGGCTTGTGTGATGCGGTTAAGCAGCGAAGATTTGCCAGCGTTGGTGTAACCCGCGATTGCAACGCTTGGAACCGCGTTCTTCTTTCGACTTGCTCTCTTTGTGTCACGAGCCGGTTTCATCGCTGCAATCTGCTTGCGCAATTTTGCCATGCGGGTGTTGATGCGGCGGCGATCTAGCTCAATCTTGGTTTCACCCGGGCCACGCGAGCCCATTCCGACACCGCCGGCAGCCTGACCACCGGCCTGGCGCGACATCGACTCACCCCAACCGCGAAGTCGCGGCAAGAGATATTCCAGCTGAGCTAACTCAACTTGCGCCTTGCCCTCGCGACTCTTGGCGTGCTGCGCAAAGATGTCGAGAATCACCGCGGTGCGGTCGATCACCTTTGCGTTGACAACGTTCTCTAGCTCGCGACGTTGGCTGGGTGCGAGTTCTGTGTCTGCAATGACAGTGTCTGCACCTACCTGCTGCACGAGCAGCTTGAGTTCTTGGGCCTTGCCCTTGCCGAGATAGGTTGCCGGGTCAGGATGCGCTCGTCGCTGCAATAATCCGTCGAGCACTTCTGCACCGGCGGTGTCGGCTAACGCCGCCAATTCGCGAATGGAGTTCTCGGCATCTTGCAGGGTTTGCTCACCCCAGAGCCCAATGAGAATTACCTTTTCGAGGCGCAGCTGGCGATATTCAACATCGGTGATGTCTTCGCGCTCGGTTGACAAACCGGCAACGCGTTTTAGGGCCGAGCGCTCTTCAAGGTCGAGTTGATCGCCGTCGAATGATTGATGGCCGTGAGTATCGTCTGCACCAAGAGCAGCGGCGCGTTCGCCTCTTCGCAAAATGCGATCGATAACTTCGGCACCGCGATCTGTGCCCTCTTCTTTTTCAACCATTGCTTCAACCCTAGTTTGGGATAGTCTTTGCAACATGTCTGGTGAACACTATTTCTCTGAACAGCCAACTGGCGAATTCAAACCGAAGAAGATTGTCACCGCTATCGACGGTCAGCGCGTCGAACTGCTTACCGCAGGCGGAACCTTTAGCCCAGACCACATGGATACCGGCACCGCGATTCTTCTCGAACACGCATACCAAGCCCCTAACTCTGGAAATCTGCTCGACCTTGGTTGCGGTTGGGGTCCAATTGCACTCACCCTAGCCAAGAAGAACCCCGGGGCAACCGTCTGGGCCGTTGACGTAAACGAACGCTCACTCGAACTGACCCGCATGAATGCCGAGAAACTCGGGCTCACGAACATCCGTGTCGCACACGTTGACGATGTGCCAGCCGAGCTGACCTTCACCGGCATTTGGTCTAACCCGCCAATCAGAGTTGGCAAAGAGGCCTTGCACGAGATTTTGAACAAATGGCTCGTGCGCCTCGATGAAGAGTGCGAGGCCTACCTGGTGGTCTCTAAAGACCTGGGTGCAGATTCGCTCTTGAAATGGATGCAGGCAGAATTTGAAGACCTGCAATCAGAGCGAATTGAAACCGCAAAGGGTTTTCGAATTATTCGAAGCACAAAGCTCTAGCGTCTGCTGTTTTTCTGAGCAGGTCTCTTCTAGAGCGAGTCGAGATCGAGTTGGCCGTCAAAGACGAGTTCGGCTGCACCGCTGAGACCAACGTGCTCGCCATCTTCTGTGGCAAACATGCGAACACCGAGCGTGCCGCCGGGAACAGTAACTTGCCAGCTGTTTGGAGCCGACTGCCCAGCCCAGTGACGAGTTGCTAAAGCAGCCGCAACGATTCCAGTGCCACAAGAAAGAGTCTCTCCAACGCCGCGCTCGAAAACGCGCATTGAGAAATAGCCGACACCGTTCTTCACCATCGGCTCTTCAGGAACCACGAACTCGACATTCGCGCCTTCTGCTGGTGCAGGTTCGAGCTGCGGCGCATCGTGCAACGCAAGTGCCTTAAGTTCGGACGAGTCTGCCAAGGCAACGACTACGTGCGGGTTTCCAACGCTGATTGACTGACCGGGGCGGGCAACCTCAAGGTTTGCGGCATGCACGAGCACGTCGTCTTTGCCTAGTTTCCAGCGACCCATGTCGACCGCAAAGCCGGCCATGTTGCGTTGCAGGTCTTTGACTCCGGCGCGAGTGCCAATTGACAGAGTTTGTCCGTCAGAAAGCTCAACAAGGCCCTTCTCGGTCAAAAAGCGAGCGAAGACGCGGGTTCCGTTTCCGCACATCTCGGCAACCGAGCCATCAGCATTGTGATAATCCATGAACCACTCGGCCTCAGGCGCATCGGCAAGCAGCGCTTGGCCAGCGGGCAGATTATTGCTGCGAATTACCCGGATGAGTCCGTCGGCACCGATGCCAAAGTGGCGATCGCAGATTTTGGCGATTTGCTTCGGTGTGAGGTCAAGTTCACCGTGTTCATCGAGCACGAGAACGAAGTCGTTTCCGGTGCCATGCCCTTTGGTGAAGTTGATAAGCCGAGTCATAGTAAAAGCCTATTGGCCTAGCAGATGTGGCGCATTCGCTTCGATGAGCGAAATTGCTTTGTGGCGCATTTCAGAATCTTGGTAGTCGAGCCATTGAATGCGTTCATCACGTCTGAACCATGACATTTGTCTTCTGGCGTAGCGCTGGGTTAACTGCACTGTTTGCGCAATTGCCTCTTCGCGAGTTAGTTCGCCATCGAGTTGCGCCAAGGCCTGCGAGTAACCAATCGCTCGCGAAGATGTCTTGCCGTCGCGAATGCCTTCAGGAATCAAACTTTCGGCCTCTTCAACCAAGCCTTGCTGCCACATTCGCTCAACGCGAGCAGCGAGACGTTCAACCAGGTGCGCGCGCTCTGAATTCAAACCGATTTCGAGAACCGGCTGCCAAGATTCAGTTTCGTCTGGCAAAGCAGCTGCGAATGGCTCACCGGTTAGCAGCAAGATCTCTAGAGCCCTGACCACTCGCCTGCCGTTCTCGGGGTCAATGCGAGAAGCAGCATTTGCATCTAACTGAGCGATGCGTTTGTGCATCGCATGCGAACCGTGAGTCTCGAGTTCGATTTCAAGTTGGTGACGCAACTCTGCGTCGCGTTCAGGAAATTCAAAGGTGTTGAGCGCAGCGGCAACATAAAGCATCGACCCACCAACGAGAATCGGCGTTACGCCATCTGTCTGCAGCGATTCAATGATTGGACGAACTTGCTGCTGATATTCGGCTGCTGTTGATTCGTCACGAATAGCCAGAACATCAATCATGTGATGCTTGATTCCTAGGCGCTCATCTATAGAGAGCTTTGCTGTTCCGATATCCATGCCGCGATAAAACTGCATCGAGTCGCAGTTGATAATCTCGGCGCGATGCCCGCTGGCGATTAGGGTTTCTGCAACGTGCAAAGCTAAGTCTGATTTGCCAGTGCCGGTTGGCCCGACGATGGCCAACAGATTGATGTCAGACACGACTACGAAGACTTTGGTTTGAGCGACAGATTCAGGGCAACTTTTCCGCTGCTCTGCAATCCATGTGCATCGACCTCTGGCACGGCACAAGAAGCTTCTTCGGCTCTATCCCAGGCATCTCCGGCGATGGTCTTTCTCATTGAGTAGTTAGAGGCGTCGGTTAGGTCAGCAATGAGGTGATATGGCGCTGCCTCAGTGATTGTGCATGTGACGAGGTCGCCTGGTCGTGGTGCTTCTTGCCCAGCTGGCACCTCGAAGTGCACCAACCTGAAGTCTCGAGCTCGCCCAGACATTCTGTTTGTGCGATCGTCTTTGCGTCCCTCGTTGGCCACTAGAACTTCAACGGTTTTGCCAATCTGGGCTTGGTTCTCTTCTAGCGCGATGCGGTTTACGACTTCGAGCAGACGCTCGTAGCGCTCTTGAACGACCGCCTTCGGTATCTGGTCTGGAAGGTCAGCAGCGGGAGTGCCAGGGCGCTTTGAGTATTGAAAGGTGTAGGTAACCGCAAAGCGAGATGCCTCGACAACGCGAACGGTTTCTAAGAAGTCTTCTTCAGTTTCACCCGGAAAGCCCACGATGATGTCGGTGCTGATCGACGCGTGAGGCATAGCCGCGCGAACGCGCTCGATGATGCCTAGGTACTTTTCGCTGCGATAACTGCGACGCATGTCTTTTAGAACCTTGTCGCTGCCTGACTGCAGTGGCATGTGCAATTGCGGCATAACGTTGTGGGTTTCGGCCATCGCCTCGATCACGTCGTCTGTAAACGCAGCAGGGTGCGGAGAGGTGAAGCGAACGCGCTCTAGGCCTTCAATTTCGCCACACGCTCGCAAAAGTTTTGCGAATGCCCCCTTATCGCCAAACTCAACGCCGTAAGTGTTAACGTTCTGACCCAAGAGAGTGACTTCGATTACTCCCTCGGCGACTAGTGCACGAATTTCAGCAAGGATGTCTTCTGGGCTGCGATCGCGTTCTTTGCCTCGAAGAGCTGGCACGATGCAGAAAGTGCAGGTGTTGTTGCAACCAACCGAAATGCTCACCCAAGCTGAGAATGTTGAGTCTCGCTTAGATGGCAAGCTGCTCGGAAAAGTCTCGAGAGCTTCGACAATTTCAACCTGAGCTTCTTGGTTGTGACGAGCTCGCTCTAGCAAAGCCGGTAGCGACGAGATGTTGTGGGTTCCGAAAACCACATCAACCCAAGGCGCTTTTGCAACTATGGTGTCGCGGTCTTTCTGAGCAAGACAGCCGCCGACGGCAATCTGCAGATCAGGGTTGTCTTGTTTTTTTTCGAAGAGAATGCCTAGGTTTCCGTAGAGCTTATTGTCGGCGTTCTCGCGAACTGCGCAGGTGTTGAATACGACTACGTCGCTCTCGCCAGGTTCACCCTCAACGTAACCGGCGGCCTCGAGCAAGCCAGAAAGGCGCTCGGAATCGTGCACGTTCATTTGGCATCCAAATGTGCGCACTTCGTAGGTTCGCGTAAGGGTTTGTGTCATTTGTAGCAATTTTACCCCGTGCGAACTAGTTTGACAGCGACTCTTCTGCGACCTTAACTGCGGCAAGCACAACTGACGATGAGTAACCCTTGCGCGCGAGATAACCGTTGAGTCGTCGCTGGCGAACATCTCGCTCGAGTTGTGCCAACCTGCCAACTCGCTTGAGCGCTAATTCGCAAGCTTTGTCGTATTCGTCTTCGGCGGTAACCAACTCGGTGACCTGCTCGACTATCTCGGCAGACACGCCCTTTTGACTCAGTTCTCGTTTGATTGCCGACTTCGCTAGACCCTTGAAGTTTCTTCGAGAATTCACGATGGTCTCTGCATAGGCATGATCGTCAATTAGAGACACTTCAATGAATCGCTGAATAACCGCCTCGGCTATCTCTGGGTCGATTTCTCGCTTCTCAAGAATTTGCCTAAGAGTGTGTGCAGATTTGGCTCCCCTAGAAAGCTGGTAGAGCAACACGTTTCTCGCACGCTGCTCTTGTCGCTCGGGAGAAAGTTTTCGAGGTGCAGCCTCGCCGTCTTCATTCTTCGAATTGCTTCGCTTCTTGAAGCCGGCGGGCGCACCCCGACGATTTGAAATCATTTTGTTTAGCTTGCGCTGGCTGCCTTAGCTGCCTTTGCAGGAGCGGCTGCGGTCTCTGCGACCTCACCAGCACCCAACTCGGCTTCTTCGGCTGGCAGGTCTGCTACGGCACGAGGAACACCAATGCCAAGCTTCTGCTTGATCTTGTGTTCAATCTCGTTGGCAACCTCTGCGTTTGCTAGCAAGTAGTTGCGCGAGTTCTCTTTGCCCTGGCCAAGCTGTTCGCCTTCGTAGGTGTACCAGGCACCTGACTTCTTGACGATCTCTTGCTCGACACCAAAGTCAAGCAATGAGCCTTCGCGTGAGATTCCGACGCCGTAAATTATGTCGAATTCGGCCTGCTTGAAAGGCGCAGCCATCTTGTTCTTGACGACCTTGACGCGGGTGCGGTTTCCGACGGCTTCTGTTCCGTCTTTCAAAGTTTCGATGCGGCGAATGTCTAGACGAACCGATGCGTAGAACTTAAGCGCCTTTCCACCTGCGGTGGTTTCTGGGCTACCGAAGAACACACCGATTTTTTCGCGCAGCTGGTTGATGAAGATCATGGTGGTGCCGGTGGTGCTCAATGCACCGGTTAGCTTGCGAAGAGCCTGTGACATGAGTCGTGCTTGCAAACCAACGTGTGCGTCACCCATTTCACCTTCGATTTCTGCGCGAGGAACCAAAGCCGCTACAGAGTCGATGACGATGATGTCGATTGAGCCCGAGCGAATCAGCATGTCGGCGATTTCGAGAGCCTGCTCACCAGTGTCAGGCTGGCTTACGAGAAGTTCGTCGATGTTTACGCCAAGCGCCTGAGCATAAACCGGGTCAAGCGCGTGCTCGGCGTCGATGAATGCAGCCGTGCCGCCATTCTTCTGCGCGTTTGCAATTGCGTGCAATGCGACGGTGGTCTTACCTGATGACTCTGGGCCATAGATCTCGACGATTCTGCCCTTAGGCAAACCGCCGGTGCCGAGGGCAACGTCTAGTGCAATTGAGCCGGTTGAAATGACTTCAACTGGTGCGCGCTCGTCTGAGCCGAGGCGCATGATTGAGCCTTTGCCGAACTGGCGGTCGATCTGAGCAAGAGCCGTATCGAGGGCCTTTTCGCGGTCTGATGGTGATGGCATTTGAGCTTCTTTCTGACTGCTTCTATTTCAACTGACACTAGATGTGACCTGCGACATTTGAGTCGCCTGTCGCCTTTTCTGTTGAGAATCTGCCCAACCGAAGCGGCTGTTAGCAGGTTAGCAGGTTTCGAACAAATTTTCGAACAAAATCTCGGCTGGCGTGTCGTTATTTCGTCTTTTTGTTCTTATTGGGTTTTCCGTGCCAACGCTCTTTTGGAACCCCCTCGGCCAGACAAATGGCCAGCCAGACATCCCTGGGATCTTCGCCGTCAGCTAGGCATTTCTGGGCGGTTCGGTCTGCCAGAGCGCCAAGCACTAGGTCGCGCAAAAGCACGGCTGAATACTCTGGCCCGAACTCATCAGACATGAGCTCATTGAACTGACTGAGGCGCAATTTGGCCTAAAAGGGCTTATTTAGCCTGTTTGGCCGAGTTTGTGGCCGAACCAATAAGGAACGCATCGAATTCGTCGAGTTCGATGTCGCCAAACTGCTTGCCAGAGATTGCCTGAACGGCGAAGGTCTCTGGGATGCTGTCTGGAATAACGACACCCTCAAGGATGGCCAAGCGATCGCTGACCTCGCGAAGAATTACAGATACGGGAACTTCTAGGGCCTCGGCAAGCGAAGCGAGAATCTCTGAAGAAGCCTCTTTTTGCCCGCGCTCAACCTCACTGAGGTAGCCGAGAGCCACGTTTGCACGCGCTGCCACCTGGCGAAGGGTCTGACCCTTCTGGGTGCGAAAATCGCGAAGTACGTCGCCGATTTCTTGACGAATTAGTGCCATCTGGGCCTCCTTTGCAGTTAATCTACCCTGACCGTGCGACAAATCTAACCAATGTGGCTGAAAGTTGCCTGACCGTCACTCAACTAAACAAAACTATGGGCGCAGGTAATCCCAGAGAAGATTGGCAATTGCCTCGGCAGCCTGTTCGCGAACCCGAGTTC
>JBEGTK010000023.1:0-7551 GCA_041179445.1 Actinomycetota bacterium
AGATGCGCGGTATGGCAACTTGCGCTCGAGCAACCACTCAGACATCTCGTGGCGGCCACCAAGCTCTTCAACGAACTGAGCGTCGAGCCAAGGCTTATAAATTCTTAGGTTTGGGTTGGCTAGCAATCCGTAGCGATAGAAACGCTCGATGTCATTGCCCTTGTATGTGCTGCCGTCGCCCCAGATCTCGACGCCATCTTCTTGCATCGCACGAACGAGCAGGGTTCCGGTAACTACGCGACCGAGGGGAGTCGTGTTGAAATAAGCCTTGCCGCCTGTGCGAATGTGAAATGCACCGCAAGCAATCGCTGCTAGGGCTTCTTCGACGAGTGAGTGGCGGCAGTCAACCAAACGGCCTGCTTCGGCTCCATAGACAAGTGCACGGTCAGGAATCGAGTCGATGTCGTCTTCGTCATACTGGCCTAGGTTGGCCGTGTAAGCGAACGGTATTGCACCCTTCTCGCGCATCCAGGCGACTGCGACAGAGGTGTCTAGGCCACCAGAGAAAGCGATGCCGACCTTTTCGCCGACCGGAAGAGATGCAAGAACTTTAGACATTCGTTAAGGCTACCGAATAACGGCCCCGATTGGCAGGCTTCTGCGCCGTCTTGGTGTCAAAGTAGAGCCATGAGCAGAAAACCGAAGAACCCGCAGCGTCGAAAAATGATTTGGCTGAGCATCATTCTCGCCATTCTTCTCGGCCCACTCATGGTGCCGGTTTCGACATCGGGCACCGTTTCGAACGCTGAGGCTGCTGGCAAAGACGCAACTTTCTTCAAGTCGCTTGGCATCGATATTCACTATGTGCAGACCCCGGTTCGCGCCTCGTGCCTGATCGAGGGCAAGACAATAATTTTGATTCACGGATTCGGCGCGAGCACATTCTCGTGGAAGCCGATTCAGCAGAGCTTTTCACCTTGCGACACCGTGATTGCCTATGATCGCCCAGCCTTTGGCTTCACCGAGCGACCGCTCAGCTGGAAGGGCTTGAACCCTTATTCGATGGCAGGTCAAATGCAAATCTTGGATGACCTCGTCACCAAGTTCGCCAATGGCCGCAAGGTTATCTTGATTGGGCATTCGGCCGGTGGACAGGTTGCCGCGCAGTACGCCCTCGATAATGCGAGCAAGGTTTCAAATCTGATTCTCGAGTCACCGGCCATCTTGAATGGCACTCCTGGCGCAGGCATGGCGTGGCTGACATATGTTCCGCAGATCAATCACCTTGGGCCCGCTCTGGTTGCTTCGATTGCAACAACCGGCGATGCACTGCTCGAATCGAGTTTTCACGACAAGAGCAAGTTGAGTCAAGAAACTTATGACGGCTATCACGCACCGCTAAAAATTAAGAATTGGGAATTTGCGTTCTGGGAGTTTTCGCGAGCAGACAAGACCAACGAAGTTGCTTCGCGCCTAACCGAGTTTGAAATGCCAGTGCTTCTAATAACCGGTGACGATGACAGCGTTGTTGAGACCGCGCTGACAGAAAAACTTGCAACCAAGATGCCAAAGGCAAAGCTCGTGGTTGTGCCAGGCGCTGGCCACCTGTTGCATGAAGAGAAGCCAACGGTATTTGTTGATGCCGTTAGAACCGAGATTGGCTAGCTAAAGGCCTCTGGTGGCGGGCAACTGCAGAACAGGTTGCGGTCACCATAGACAGAGTCAATGCGACGCACGATTGGCCAGTACTTGTGACGGTGCTGACCAGCAACCGGATAGACAGCTAGCTCACGCGAATATGGGTGGTTCCATTCGCCAGCAATCATCTTGGCTGTGTGTGGTGCATTGTGAAGCGGGTTGTCTTCTGCCGGCCAGGTGCCAGCAGCAACTTCGCGGCTCTCGTTGCGAATGGCAATCATGGCGTCAACGAAGCGATCTAGCTCTTCGAGCGGCTCGCTCTCGGTTGGCTCAATCATCAGGGTTCCTGCTACCGGAAACGACATGGTTGGTGCGTGAAAGCCATAGTCAATTAGGCGCTTGGCAACGTCGTCGACTGAGATGCCGGTTTCTTTTTGAATCGGGCGAATGTCGATAATGCACTCGTGTGCGACTAGACCGTTGTGCCCCGAGTAGAGCAGCGGGTAGTGGTCCTCAAGTTTCTTGGCAACGTAGTTTGCAGACAACACCGCGGCAGCGGTGGCATCGCGCAGGCCATCGGCACCCATCATGCGAATGTATGCCCATGAAATTGGCAGAACGCTCGCTGAGCCAAACGGTGCAGCCGAGATTGGCCCATAGTTAGCGAGCTTGGTCTGAGCCATCGGGTGGCCTGGCAAGAACGGTGCCAGGTGAGCACGAGCGGCTACTGGGCCAATGCCTGGGCCACCGCCACCGTGAGGAATCGCGAAGGTCTTGTGCAGGTTGAGGTGGCTCACGTCGCCACCAAACTTGCCGAACTTGGCATAGCCGATGGCAGCGTTAGTGTTCGCGCCATCGATGTAAACCTGACCGCCGGCTGCGTGAACCTTTTCGCAAAGCTCAACAACAGACTCTTCATAAACACCGTGAGTCGAAGGGTAGGTGATCATGATTGCCGAAAGCTTGTCGCCAGTCTCATCGATTTTGTTTTGCAAGTCGTTGAGGTCAACGTTTCCGTTGTCGTCGCAAGCAACTACGACTACCTGCATGCCAGCAAGAACGGCAGAGGCCGCGTTGGTTCCGTGTGCGCTCGACGGAATCAAGCAAACGTCACGCTGAACGTCGCCGCGACTTAGGTGATAACCCCGAATAGCCATTAGCCCGGCAAGTTCGCCCTGGCTGCCGGCGTTTGGCTGAATCGAAACGTTGTCGTAACCGGTTAGGTCGCTCAACCAAGATTGCAAAGTGTCGACAAGTTCGAGATATCCGCTGACATCTTCGGCCGGTGCGAATGGGTGAATGTTTCCGAACTCTGGCCAGGTGACTGGCTCCATCTCGCTGGTTGCGTTCAGCTTCATGGTGCAAGAGCCAAGCGGAATCATTCCGCGGTCAAGTGCATAGTCGTAATCTGCAAGTCGCTTTAGGTAGCGAAGCATTGCGGTTTCGCTGTGGTGTGAGTTGAAAACCGGGTGAGTTAGATATTCACTCGTGCGAGCAAATGCCGAAAGTTGGCTGCTTGCTGAAGAAGGAATTGTTGCACCGAAAACTTCGCCGAGATCCGCCAGGTTTTCTTCTGTTGTGGTTTCGTCTAGCGAAAGCTGAAGGCAGTTTTCGCTTCGCACCAGCATCGTGATGTTCTTTGCTCGTGCAGCTGCGAAGAGTTTGTTTGCGTCGACATCGCACAACTCGAGAGTGTCGAAGAAGTCGGCGTGCTTAACCTTGATGCCGGCAGCAGAGAGAGCCTTGGCCAAACGAGCAGTCTTCGAGTGCACCTCGCTAGCAATCGCCTTCAAGCCGGCAGGGCCGTGATAAACGGCATACATGCCTGCAATTACGGCGAGCAAAACCTGGGCGGTGCAAATGTTCGAGGTGGCTCGCTCGCGACGAATGTGCTGCTCGCGAGTCTGCAAAGTTAGGCGATAGGCGGCGGCACCATCTGCGTCAACAGAGAGACCAACCAAACGACCAGGCATCGAGCGCTCTAGGTCATTGCGAACCGCGAGATAACCCGCGTGCGGGCCACCAAAGCCCATTGGCACGCCGAATCGCTGGGTTGTGCCAACGACAACGTCTGCGCCCTGCTCGCCAGGAGAGGTCAACAGAGTCAGCGCCAAAAGGTCAGCTGCAACAACAGAAACACCGCCGACTGCGTGAGTAGCTGAGATCACTGGCGAGAGGTTAGTAATTCGACCGCTCGCGCCCGGATACTGCAGAAGTGAACCGAAGTGCTCGCCGTGGGCAGCGATGTCGCTATCGCTTTCAAAATATTTGATCTCGAGCTGCATTGGTTCTGCGCGGTGCTCGAGAAGTGCCTTGGTCTGAGGAAGGGTGTCTGCGTCAACCAAGAAGACGTTCGACTCGTTGCTCGCGGTTCGCTTTGCAATCATCATGGCTTCAACAGCAGCCGTTGATTCGTCGAGCATCGAAGCATTAGCGGTCTTCATTCCGGTGAGGTCGGTGACCATGGTTTGAAAGTTGATCAGGGCTTCGAGGCGACCCTGTGAAATTTCAGGCTGGTATGGCGTGTATGCCGTGTACCAAGAAGGGTTTTCGAGAACATTGCGCTTGATTACGCCAGGAATGTGGGTTCCGTAGTAACCCAAACCAATCATCGAAGTTGTGACGCGGTTTTTGCTTGCAATTTTTCGAAGCTCGGCAAGTGCCTCGGCCTCACTGCGAGCAGGGTCTAGTGTGCTGTCTCCACGAAAACGAATTACCTCAGGAACCGCTGCGCTTAGCAGCGCGTCGAGTGTTTCATAGCCGAGCGCAGACAACATGGTCTGCTGTTCGGTGGTTGAGGTGCCAATGTGACGGTATTGAAATTTTTCGTGGTCGAGTGGCATTTGTGTTTTATTCGCCGATCAATGCGTCGTAGTCTGCAGCAGATAGAAGTTCAGGAAGCGATTCGAAACGAACCTTGATTAGCCAGCCGGCGCCGAAGGCATCCTGGTTGACCAACTCTGGTGAAGAGGTAACCGAGTTATTCACTTCAACAACTTCGCCGTCAACCGGTGCATAGAGCTCGCCAACAGACTTGGTCGATTCGATCTCGCCACAAATTTTCATGTAAGTGGTCTTTGAGCCAACCTTTGGCAGGTCAACGAAAACAACGTCGCCAAGTTTCTCGGCGGCATAAGCCGTAATGCCGATAGTCGCAACGTCGCCTTCGACTTTGAGCCACTCGTGCTCTTTTGTGTAGTGAAGTTCGCTTGGGTTAGCCATGACTATTGCTCTCTCTTGTAAAACGGCAATTTGACGATTTTGTAAGGCTCAAGGTTGCCTCGCACATCAACACTAATAGTGTCTCCGACCTCAAAATTTCGGTCGCTGAGGTAGGCCATCGCCACCGGATAACCCAAGGTTGGTGACAGTGCGCCAGAAGTTATTCGACCAATGGTCTCGCCGGTTTCTGGGTGGCGAAGCTCATAATCGGCACGGGCGGCACGCTTGCCTTCGCCCACGATGCCAACCAAGCGCTCTGCTGGTTCTTGGCGCTTTTCTAGACCCTTGCGACCCACAAAGTCACGGTTCTCGTCAAGGCGAACAACGCGTCCAAGGCCAGCCTCGAACGGTGTGTGGTCTTCGTCGAGCTCGTGGCCATAAAGCGGCATTCCGGCCTCTAGGCGAAGGGTGTCACGACAAGCCAAGCCGGCGGCGATGATGCCGTGATCTGCGCCTGCGTTGAGAATGGCGTTCCAAACCTGTGAAGCATGCTCGGCCGAAACCAATACTTCGAAGCCGTCTTCGCCGGTGTAGCCAGTGCGGCACAGATAGGCGCTTGCTCCGTCGACAGTAGCCGCCGCGATTGAGTAGTACTTGAGTGGTGTTAGGTCTGTGTCTGTCAGGGTTTGAAGAATGCTGGTGGCCTTCGGCCCCTGCACTGCAATCAGCGCCCAGTCATCGCTCTGGTCTTCGACCACAACTTCGAATTGGTCTTTGCGATCGTGAAGCGCGTGAGCAACCGCGTGTCGATTGCCAGCGTTTGCGATCACCAAGAAGCTGTCGTCACCGAGACGATAAACAATTAGGTCATCGATGATGCCGCCATCGGCATTGCAAATCATTGAGTACTTTGCTCGACCTACGGCAATCTCTGAAGCAACACCGATCAGCGCGTGATCAAGAAACGCAGCTGCATCATCGCCGTTCACGAAAATCTCTGCCATGTGTGAAATGTCGAATGCGCCAGCAGCGCTTCTTACGGCATGGTGCTCGGCAAGGTCGCTGCTATAGCGAACCGGCATATCCCAGCCGCCAAAGTCGGTGAAGCTTGCTCCAAGTTTGACGTGCTCGTCGTGCAGAACTGTTTTTGCCATTTTTCTTTTCTACTTTGGTTGTTGCTGAGTGATGCAGTGAATTCCGCCACCGCGAGCGAAAATTGGCCGTGCGTCTACCAAGACAACTTCTCTATCTGGGTAGCAACGCTCGAGAATTGCTTTTGCCTGAGCATCGTTTTCATCTTCGAACGCGCACAAGATCACTCCGCCGTTGACGAGGTAGTGATTGATATACGAATAGTCGACCCATCCGTGCGTGTCTTTGAGGGTCTTCGGTGCTGGCACTGCAATCAGATTGAAGTCGCCTGCTTCTTCTAGCGTGCGCTTAACTTCGTGGCTGACCGAAAAGTCTGGGTGCGTCTCGTCTTGTTGGTCGTGATACAAAATCGTGTTGCCCGGAGCGAAACAGGCAACGATGTCGATGTGACCACGAGTGCCGAATTCGTCATAGTCGCGGGTTAGTCCGCGGCGAATCCAGATTGCTCTTTTGGTTCCGAGCTTGGCGTGCAGTTCGGCCTCAACCTCTTGGCGACTCCAGGTTGAGTTTCGACCTTCGCCGAGCTGCACGGTTTCGGTGAGCAGCAGGTTGCCTTCGCCATCAACATGGATGCCGCCACCCTCGTTGATTAGCTTGCTGTCGATTGACTGCACACCCGCGAATTGGTTGATCTGCGTTGCTGCGTGCTGGTCTTTCGCCCAGATAGCCCAACTGGTTGCACCCCAGCCGTTGAAAATCCAGTTGACGCCGGCAACCTCGCCTGCCTCGTTCTTGACGAAACTCGGCCCGGTGTCGCGCAGCCAACCATCGTCAAACGATGCCTCAACGAGCTCGACGCGCTTGTCTAAGAATTTCTTGGCAGTCTCGATATCTTGCGGTTCAATGAGCATCTTCACCGGCTCGAAGCGAACAATCGCGTTTGCCACGGCAGACCAAGCTGCAAATGCGCGGTCGTTTTCTGTCGGATCATCTTCGTAGTCCTTAGCGGGCCAGCCCATCCAGGTGCACTCGTGCGGATGCCACTCTGCAGGCATTCGCCAAGTCATTAGTAGTTCACTCCGGCGATGCCACCGTCTTCGCCGTCACCAGATTCGGTGCGACGATTCACAACGTCTTCGACCAACATGTCATAGGTGTCAGGTCGACGAGTCGCCAAGAACGGAAACAGGTCGAGCCAATCTCTGCGCTGGTCAAGATCGATATCGGCGACCAACACTTCATCGCCTTCACGACCTGCGCGCGCAAGAATTCGACCGAATGGGTCGCAGATAAAACTGCTGCCATAAAAAGTGATTGAACCTTCGTTGCCGTAGCGATTTGGAACAACCATGAAGGTTCCGTTGCCGATTGCGTTGCCAACAATTACCTGACGCCAAAGCGGTTCGGTGTCGAAGTCTGGGTGATCTGGTTCGCTGCCAATTGCAGTTGGATACGCGAGCAGTTCAGCGCCGCGAAGCGAGTAGTTGCGAACGACCTCGGCGAACCATTCATCCCAGCAAGTTGGCAAACCGATGTTGGCAACCGTCTGGTCAAATTCAAGTTCATAAACCGGATAAGGCTCGCCATCTGCCGGGCCTTCTGCGAAGTACTTGTCTTCGTAATAGCCGGCGGTCACCGGAATATGAAGTTTTGGCGTGCGGGCAATAATGCGACCGGCTGGGTCGACGATGATCGCAACGTTGAGCCCGCGCCCGTCTG
>JBEGTK010000024.1:0-7444 GCA_041179445.1 Actinomycetota bacterium
TGATGTGGGGTCTTTTCGTTGTGGTAATCATCGACGCATACGTAATCGGTCGCAAGGTGCAGAAGGTCGTAGCAGCAAAATATGGCGCGGGAAGCCTAGAACGCGGACTCGCTTGGTATTCGGGCATGCGCTCGATTCAGTTGCGTCCGATGCGCTTGCCAAAACCTCAGGTCAAGCGCGGAGCGAAGTTCTAAAGGAAGTCTTTAGCCGGTTACAAAGGAGTAAACCTTGGCAAAAGAAACAATCAAACTCAACGACCTGATTCCTCAGGTGGTCGAAGACATCGAAGCGCTCAGAGCTAGTTTCGGTGCGTTTGAAACCCACCCGAGCCAGCAAGCAGACCTCGGTCAGGTGCAGCAGGTCTTAGCAGAGTTAGTCGACCGACTTCAAGCTGATCTACCTTTCTTTCACCCCAACTACGCCGCTCAGATGCTCAAACCGCCGCACGCGGTTGCAGTTGCCGCATATCTTGCAACGATGATTTTGAATCCGAACAACCATTCGCAAGACGCCTCCCGCGCAACAACTCCGATGGAGCGCGAAGTTCTCAAAGATCTTGCAAAGATGTTCGAGTTTCCAGAAGATTCACTCGGTCACCTGACCTGGAGCGGAACTACAGCTAACTTAGAAGCACTTTGGGTTGGCCGTGAAGTGAATCCGGGCAAAGCAATTGCTCACTCTGCCGATGCTCACTACACACACTCACGCATGAGCGAGGTTCTAGGCGTTGATTCGATTGCGATTTCTGTCGACTCGCACGGTCGCATGTCACTCACCGATCTAGAAGAAAAATTGAAGACCGGCAAGATCGGAACAATCGTTGCAACCCTCGGCACCACCGGCCTCGGTGCTGTCGACCCACTCGCCGACATCATCGCTCTCGCCAAGCAATACGAGGCCAGAGTGCACGTAGACACTGCCTATGGCGGCTTCTTCAAGTTGATTGCTGAATCTGACCTGGACCCCGAAGCGGCGCGCCACTACGCTGCAATCAAAGAAGCAGACTCGGTTGTGGTTGACCCGCACAAGCACGGATTGCAGCCCTACGGTTGCGGTGCCGTGCTATTCAAAGATGTTTCTGTCGGCCGCTTCTACAAGCACGACAGCCCATACACCTACTTCACTTCTGCAGAGCTGCACTTTGGTGAAATTCAACTTGAGACATCTCGAGCGGGCGCATCGGCGGCGGCCTTCTGGGCTACAACTCGAGTCTTTCCGCTAACCAAGGATGGTCTCGGTTCGATTTTGTCTGCCGGATACCGTGCGGCACAAAACTGGCACGGACTTCTACTCGAATCAGATATCTTGCAGCCATATCAAAAACCAGAACTCGACATTGTCGCCTATTTGCCGAGAGCAAATTCAATGTCAGAAATCGATCGACTTTCGCAGGCGATCTTCTTGCAGGCCGAACAAGCGCCACGGTCAGAGCAAATTCACTTGGCAACATACATGGTGAAGCCAAACGCTCTATTTGCGCACGGAATCAACGTTGAAACCGACATGGCGAAGGCTCGAATTTTGCGAAGCACACTAATGAAACCCGAGCACGAAACTTGGGTTCCGAAGCTCCACAAACACATTGAAGATTCAGCTCGCGAACTGATGAAAAAGTAAAGAGAGAAGAAAATGAAATATCGTTACCTCGGAAACAGTGGTTTGAAAATCAGTGAGTTAACTTATGGCAACTGGCTAACCCACGCAAGTCAGATAGACGACAAGGCTGCGCACGCAACCGTGCACGCGGCCCTTGATGGAGGAATAACTTCTTTCGACACCGCAGACGTATACGCCAACCAAGCTGCCGAGACAGTTCTCGGCGATGCGCTTAAGGGACTTCGCCGTGAAGGTCTTGAGATTTTCACGAAGGTCTATTGGCCAGTCGCCGAAAAGAAGCCAAACGACACCGGTTTGTCACGCAAGCACATCATGGAGTCAATCAATGGATCGCTAAAAAGACTGCAAACCGATTACGTCGATCTCTACCAGGCGCACCGCTATGACGTTGAGACTCCCCTCGAAGAGACCATGCAGGCTTTCGCCGACATCGTTCGCCAGGGCAAGGCTCTTTACATCGGCGTTAGCGAGTGGAACGCCGAGCAGATTCGCGCAGGCCACAAACTTTCAAAGGAACTCGGTTTTCAACTGATATCGAGCCAACCTCAGTACAGCGCTCTTTGGCGCGTCATTGAGGCCGAGGTCGTGCCAACCTGTGAGGAATTGGGCATTTCACAAATCGTTTGGTCGCCGATGGCTCAGGGCGTTTTGACCGGCAAGTACTTGCCAGGACAGCCTGCTCCAGAAGGCTCACGCGGCGCTGACGAGCGCCTTGGTGGAATGATGGGCAAATACCTAAGCGATGAGGTTTTGACTCGTGTTCAGTTGCTCAAGCCGCTTGCCGATGATCTTGGTTTGACCATGGCGCAGTTTGCACTCGCCTGGGTTTTGCAGAACTCGAATGTCGCTTCGGCGATTGTTGGAGCAACCAAGCCAGAGCAAATTGCTTCGAACATCGCAGCGGTTGGCGTTGAGATTCCAGCCGATGTCATGGCCAAAGTTGCCGAGATTCTTGAGCCAGTGGCGGTCTTCGACCCACGCGAAACCAAGGCCCCAGAAACTCGCCTGGTTTAAGTCGTCTAGCCCTCGGCTAGTTGAAAGACATTGCCCTCTGGGTCATAACCGTCGCAGTACTTGGTCGTGCCGTAACTTTGCTCGCGTTCTGACGCGAAGACGCTCCCAGCCAACCCATGCACTGCTTCACGAGCTGCAGCAATTGACGTCACCTGATAAACCGGCTTCATAACCGCTTCTTCACGAATAGTCGGCGGCGCTGAAACGCCTTCACGATATTCGGCAGGCACAGCGTGCAAAAGAATTTGATTCGCGTCAGATGAGATTCGAACAAAGTCGGCAGACTGATCTGACTTTTCGGCAGAAAGCAACGCTGCATAAAAGTCGGCAGAGACTTCAAGCTGCTCTGCCCAAAGAACTACGGTTGTCACTTCATGCCCTTGCTAATTTTGCGAGCCCAGAGCGGACCTTCATAAATAAAGCCGCTGTAGCCCTGAACCAAAGTTGCTCCGTGTCGAATGCGTTCAAGCACCTCACTCGCAGTCTCGACTCCCCCAACAGAAATTACAACACAGTCGTCGTCGAGCGTCTTCTTTAGAAGGTCAAGCACTTCGAGCGAGCGCGCCTTAAGGGGTGCTCCAGATAACCCACCAGCGCCTTTTTCTGCAACAACGGTCGCGCTGGTTTTCAAGCCGTCACGCGAGATCGTGGTGTTTGTCGCAATCACACCTGCGAGTTTCAATTTCTTCGCAAGCTTGGCTACTTCGGTAATCTCTTTGTCACTCAAATCGGGTGCAATTTTTACAAGCACTGGCTTGCCAGCTGACTCTGCCAAAACGGCTTCGAGAATTGGCTTCAGCGCCTCTGTGGTCTGCAATGAGCGCAGTCCTGGTGTGTTCGGCGAAGAAACGTTTACGGCTATGTAGTCGGCAACGGGAGCAAGTAATCTCGCGCTGGTTCTGTAGTCTTCAACGGCGTTCTCAACCTCGACGACGCGGCTCTTGCCAATGTTGATTCCGATCACCGGAAGGCTCGCCCCGTAGCGCTGTCTAGTCTTTGCAATTCGCATTGCGACCGCAGCCGCGCCTTCATTATTGAAGCCCATTCGATTGATGAGAGCTCGGTCTTCAATTAGTCGAAAGAGTCTCGGCTTGTCGTTGCCGCTCTGTGCGATGGCCGTCACAGTGCCAACTTCGACATGCGAGAAGCCCAAATCACCGAGCGCTTTGATTGCGACAGCGTTCTTGTCGAAACCCGCGGCCAAACCGAACCGCGAATCAAAGTGCAAGCCCATTGTCTCAACCGAGTGTGCGCTCTTGCTGCGCAATAAGCCAGACAGCCCAGTTATACCCAGCGCACGAATCACAAACATGCCCAAGTGGTGCGCTCGCTCAGGGTCGATGAATCTGAAGAACGCATTAAAGATCAACTTGTAAAACACATCTAAAGGCTACCGCAGGTTAAATGCAGAACGGGGCCGACGTAATCGCCGACCCCGTGCTGAGCTTTGGTGTTTAGCTGCAACCGCTGGTTGATCCACAGCCTTCGCAGACGTGGCATGAACCAGATGGTCGCATCTTGATTCCACAGTTGAAGCACAACGGTGCATCAGACTCGGTTCCCTGAAGCATCTCGAACAATTCGGCTGAAGAGTGAACTTCACGCTTCTCGCCAATTTCGATGCTCTGAGGTGCAGATGCAACTGGTGCAACTACTTCGATAGTCTCTTCGATTTCGACCGACTGCTGAATGTCAACTGCTGCTGACGCTGAACCGTATGAAGGGTTTGCATCGAGAGCTGCTGAACGCTCTGCCGAGGTCTGAATGCCTAGGTATGAACGAACATCGTATGGCAGGTAGTCAAGAGCTAGACGACGGAAGATGTAGTCCATCAGCGACTTCGCCATGCGTACGTCTGGGTCGTCGGTTAGACCGGCAGGTTCGAACGATACGTTGGTGAACTTCTGAACATAAGTCTCAAGTGGAACTCCGTACTGAAGACCAATCGAAACTGCGATCGAGAAGGCATCCATGACGCCGGCCAGGGTTGAACCCTGCTTGCCGAGCTTCAAGAAGACCTCGCCTAGACCGCCGTCTGGGTATGAGCCAGCAGTCATGTAACCCTCTGCGCCACCTACGGTGAACGAAGTGGTTGATGATGGGCGTGACTTTGGCAGACGCTTGCGAACTGGGTGAGACATTCCGGTTGCTGCTACAGGAGCATCAGCGGTCTTGGTCTCGGTCTTTGCCTTAGCGTCGCTAAGTGGCTGACCGACCTTGCAGTTATCGCGGTAGATCGCAAGAGCCTTGAGGCCTAGCTTCCATCCCTGGAAGTAAACGTCTGCGATTTCGTCGCGAGTTGCAGTCTCTGGCATGTTCACAGTCTTTGAGATTGCTCCCGAAAGGAATGGCTGAACAGCTGCCATCATGCGAACGTGACCCATTGGCTCGATTGCACGGATGCCAACAGCGGTGTCAAAGATTGCGTAGTGCTCCTGCTTTAGACCAGGTGCGTCAACTACGTGACCGTTGGTGCTGATGTGATCGATGATCGCTTCGATGGTCTCTTGCGAGTAACCGAGGCGGTGCAATGCGAATGGAATGGTCTGGTTGACGATCTGCATCGATCCACCGGTTGAGAGCTTCTTGTACTTCACGAGTGAGAAGTCAGGCTCGATACCAGTGGTGTCACAGTCCATCATGAAGCCGATGGTTCCGGTTGGTGCAAGCAATGAAGCCTGCGAGTTGCGCCAGCCGTTCTCTGAACCAATCAAGGTGTTAAGTGCCCACTGCTCGGTTGCTGCTTCAAGAACCTGAGCGTCGATTGCCGACACAGCACGAATCTCTGCGTTTGCAGCTTCGTGCTTGTTCATGATGCGAGCGTGGCCATCCTTGTTCTTTTCGAAGCCGTCGTATGGGCCAACAACTGCAGCCAACTCAGCTGAGCGACGGTATGAAGCGCCGGTCATCAATGAGGTGATTGCTGCTGCTAGTGCGAAGCCCTCTTCGCTGTCGTAAGGAACACCGATTGCCATTAGCAATGCACCGAGGTTCGCGTAACCGATTCCTAGCTGACGGAACGCACGAGTGGTCTCGCCGATCTTCTCAGTTGGAAAGTCTGCGAAGCAGATCGAGATGTCCATAGCTGTGAAGATCAACTCGGTTGCCTTGGTGAACTTCTCGGTGTCGAATGAGCCGTCTGGGTTCAAGAACTTGAGAAGGTTCAACGATGCAAGGTTGCAGCTCGAGTTGTCGAGGTGCATGTACTCGCTACATGGGTTCGACGCGTTGATGCGACCTGACTCAGGAGTGGTGTGCCAGTCGTTGATGATGTCGTCGTACTGGATGCCTGGGTCAGCACATTCCCAAGCCGCGTCAGCGATCTTGGCGAATAGTTCACGAGCATCTACTTCTTCGATAACTTCACCGGTGGTGCGAGCGCGAAGACCGAAGTTGGTTCCGTTCTCGACTGCCTGCATGAACTCTGCGTTTACACGAACTGAGTTGTTTGCGTTCTGGTACTGCACCGAGTTGATGTCTTTGCCACCGAGCTCCATGTTGAAGCCTGCATCGCGAAGAACACGAATCTTCTTCTCTTCGTGAGCCTTGGTCTCGATGAACTCTTCGATGTCTGGGTGGTCAACGTCAAGAACAACCATCTTGGCTGCACGACGAGTAGCTCCACCAGACTTGATGGTTCCTGCAGATGCGTCAGCACCGCGCATGAACGAAACTGGGCCAGAAGCCGAGCCACCAGAGTTCTTTAGAAGCTCCTTTGATGAACGAATGCGTGAAAGGTTTAGACCTGCACCCGAACCACCCTTGAAGATCATTCCCTCTTCGCGGTACCAGTTCAAGATTGAGTCCATTGAGTCGTCAACCGAGAGAATGAAGCAAGCAGAAACCTGCTGCGGGCTCTTGGTGCCAACGTTGAACCATACTGGCGAGTTGAACGAGAAGACCTGGTTCAACAGCATGTAGGTGAGCTCGTGCTCAAAGATGGTTGCGTCTTCTTCGGTGGCAAAGTAACCGTGGTCGCGACCAGCCTGAGTGTAAGTAAGAACAACGCGGTTGATCAACTGGCGCAGGCTGTATTCACGCTCAGGTGTGCCAACTGCACCACGGAAGTACTTGGTGGTAACGATGGTGCTCGCGTTGATGCTCCAGAACTCTGGGAACTCTGCGCCACGCTGCTCGAAGATGGTTTCGCCGGTCTGCCAGTTGGTCTGCACCACGTCGCGGTACTCCCAGGTGACCTGGTCGTATGGGTGAACGCCCGGAACGGTGTAAATGCGGTTGATGGTAATCCCCTTACCGGTTCCGCCTGCGGCGCCTTGTGCTCCGCTGAAAGCTGTGGTGTCTGTCACTGCTTTGCCTTTCTTAGTTGTTTTAGTTTTTTAGTTCTGTGGTTCTAGGTCGATGCCGGTGAGTCTGTCTGTTTCTCTTTCAATCTTCAGCAAACCAATTGCGGCTTCGAAGTCTTCGAGGGTTTCCCATCCTTGGTAAACACTCGCAAATCTCATGAAGGCAACCTCGTCTAGCTTTCGCAGCGGCTCTAGGATCGCTAGGCCAACTTCGTTGGCGTTGATTTGAGCAGTGCCAGCGGCACGGATGCTCTCTTCTACCGCCTGCGCCAAAATTGCTAGATCTGCGTCGGTGACCGGGCGGCCCTGACAGGCCTTGCGAACACCATTCACGATCTTTTCGCGGCTGAATTGCTCAAGCACACCACTGCGCTTTAGAACCATGAGACTCGCGGTCTCTGCGGTGCTAAAACGCTGGTTGCACTCTGGGCACTCACGGCGACGGCGAATTGATGAGCCATCGTCTGAGGTTCTAGAGTCAATAACTCGTGAATCTGGGTAGCGACAGA
>JBEGTK010000025.1:0-7430 GCA_041179445.1 Actinomycetota bacterium
TCAGCGGCTTTGCTGGGCCGTTGCCTGCGCCGTTGATTTTGTTGTTCGGGTCAGAAACCACAAGTGGCGGCATGAACACCTGGTCAACATCACCATATTGCTCGCGAAGCTCATCGTGCTCGTTGCGCTCGTCTTCTTCTTCTTCGTCTTCGTCTTCGCGGTGTGGAGGGTGGCTCGAGGTTGCATCAGAAGGTCTTGGATGAGGCTTTCGCTCATCTGCCATCGCAGAACCGGCGGCAAATAGGGCCGAAAATAGCAACGCCAAAAGCAGTGAAACCAGCGCGGTGGCTGCTCTCTTTTGCATTTTCACGGTTGCTCCTGCGGAATAGTATGGCTGTTGTTGCAAGTTTAACTTTGAGCAACAGCTAAGCCAAAGCCTGAGCAGGTCTTCACAGATAACGCTCAGCCTCAGAACAGGTGCCAATTGACCAAAGCAGAAGTGCGACTGAGTCTTCACTCGATTCGTCTGCCCGAATCTGCCGACTTTCACCTGATCGACCAACTGCCCGAGTCGCCTGCAGCCTTCATTCGCAACGGAGATGGCCTTGTTGGCTGGGGCGAGGCAGTTCGCCTAACCGCTCGCGGCCCGCAGAGAATGCAATACCTCGCAAAGGCCTGGCGCGCATTGGTTGACGAGACCCAGGTGATCGACGAGGTGCAGGTTCCGGGATCGGGACTGGTCGCCTTTGGCAGCTTCGCCTTCGCAGATGACAGCGAATCTGAGAGCGTCTTGATTGTTCCGCGCGTGTTGCTTGGCACACGCGATGGCGTTCGCTGGGTAACTCGGGTTGCTGGTGGCGACGATGAAAATTTCTGGGATGAACCTCTCGCCTATCGAGCAAACCCATCAATTGCGCTCGCCGACGGCTTGCAAAGTGCAGAGGGATTCATTCAGTCGGTTCGCGATGCAATCAGGTCAATCGAAAATTCTCGAGTCGAAAAAGTTGTTCTGGCTCGCGACCTAGTTGCTCAAGTTGATTCAAACTTCGATGTGCGCACTGCACTCAAGCGAATGGCAACCAAGTATCCGACCTGCTGGACATATAGCGTCGACGGATTGTTCGGAGCATCACCCGAGTTGCTCGTTCGAGTTTCACACAAACAGGTGTCTGCTCGCGTTCTTGCCGGCACTGCCGGTCGCGGAACTGATCCGGGTGTCGACTTTGCAATTTCAACTGCGCTTGCTGCTTCTTCAAAGAACATCACCGAACACCGCTTCGCGGTTAAGTCGCTTGTCGACGAATTGCAAAAGTTTTGCAGTCAGGTTGATGCCGACAGCGAGCCATTCAGTTTGCAATTGCCAAATCTCTGGCATCTCGCGAGTGACGTGCACGCGGTGCTTCGCGACGACGCATCTGTTCTCGATTTAGCTGCGTTGCTGCACCCAACCGCAGCGGTTGCCGGCACACCAACCGTCGAGGCGCAAAAGTTGATTTCAGAATTAGAGCCATTCGATCGCGGTCGCTACGCAGGACCGGTTGGCTGGATAGGCGCAGACGGTGACGGCGAGTGGGCCATTGCACTGCGCGGCGCATTGCTGAGTGAAAACCAAATCACGGCTTATGCCGGTTGTGGAATCGTTGCAGGTTCTGATGCCGATGCCGAACTCGACGAAACCGAATTGAAGTTCAAGCCAATTCGCGAAGCCTTGGCCTAGGGCCTAGGGATTTGGCCTTTGGGCTAAGCCTTAGTAGAGCAAGACTTCTATAAGAACGCGGCCCCTTGCCTGAAGCGCGGCACCAAGCTGCTCTAAGCGCTCAACCCTGATGTACTGCCAACCGTAGGCCTCGGCCAGGTGCCAGAAGTCAATTGTTTGTCGGGTTCTAAACAGGCGGTCGAATGACTGGTCGTCAATTGTGTTTGCGATTTCGAGAGTTTCGAAGATGGTTCCGCCACCGTCGTTGCCAACGATTACCTGCAGGTTTAACTCACCATCGTTCTTATCGATTGCGAGCGAGCCGACGTCATGGAGCGCAGTGATGTCACCCATCAACGCGCGAGTCACGCCAACCGAATCGACGCCGTGGTCGATGAAGTAGTCGTGATTTGCAATTGCGATTCCGGCTGCGGTAGCGATAGTTCCATCAATTCCGGCGAGACCGCGATTTGCAAAAACCGCAATTGGCTTTGCAGGTGCAACCGAATCTGCCTCACGAATCAATCGACTCGCACCAAGCACAATGCAGTCATTTTGGTTTGACGCTGCATAAACCTCGCGCACCAAGTTGGCGCGGTCGAGATTATCGCCAAATTGAAATTCGTTTTCGTGATCAGCTAGTCGCCACTGTGCAAGCCACTCGAAATCAACTTCGTCATCGACAGTAATTTCATCGACGAACTGCGTTGCTCGACGGGCAATATCGAAGTGTCCGTGGCTTTTGCTTTTGACCACAATTGTTTCGATTGATTCGTCAAAGAAGAGTGCGTTGACTTGACGACTAAGAGTTGGTTTGCCAAAAACGATGACTCGTTTGATTTGTGAAGCGAGTTCGTGCTTCTGCTGAAGCAATCTGCGATAAGAAACAATTGCGTTCAAGCCAAATCTCGCACCTGACGATGGTTCTGCAAAGAGTGGCCAACCGAATGACTCGGCAAGCTCTACGGCTTCTTCGCCGGCACCGGCAGCGGCGATAACAACCGTTGGCACAGACGCGTCGAGAATCGCCCATTCAATTTCTGGTTCGGCACTTTCTGCGGCTGCAAGGGTTGCAGAAATCGCAGACGCGTCTGGCAGCGGGCTTGAAAGTGGTTCTCTGAAAGCCAGATTCAACTGCACTGGTCCAGGTGACTCGTGCATCGCGCTCATCACCGCTGCGGCTAGGTCGCGGGCGCGTTCTGCTTCATCGATGCCATCGGAAGGCGCTTCGACGTCGAAGACGACTGAAACGGCACTGCCAAAAATTCCGACCTGATCTGTGGTCTGGTTTGCTCCGACTCCGCGAAGCTCTTCTGGCCTATCTGCGGTGAGCAAGACCAGTGGCACACCGGCGTGATGAGCCTCGAGCACCGCAGGGTGCAGGTTGGCGACCGCCGTGCCAGAGGTGCAAATCAGGGCAACCGGGGTTTGAGTGGCCATGGCCGTGCCGAGAGCCGAAAATGCCATAGAACGCTCATCGATTCGAACGTGCAACTTGACCTTTGAGGCACTAGCCAGTTGCTCGGCGGCCACGGCCAAGGCCTGAGAGCGTGAGCCAGGGGCTAGATAGATGTGGCCAATTTCAAGAGCGCTGACCAGATTGGCCAACAGATTGGCTGCAAATACCTGGGCTGGAGCTTCGGTCACTGGTGACCCTCGTCATCTTTGCGCAGGCGGTCAGATAGATCTCTCAAGAATTGTGGGTCATCGTCTGGGGCCGTGCTTTTGCGAGGCTGGCGCTGGCCCGGGCCACCGAGTGGGCGACCGAAGGTCAAATAGAGCAGCCCGCCAACCGGAGTGACGAGAAGGCAGAGCAAGACCCAGGCGAACTTAGGCAAAACCCGAACCGCGTTCTTGTCGGCGCTGGCGGCGAACACGGTGACAAAGACCGTGAAAATGGCTAGCACTACTAGACCGAACAATTGAAAACGCATGGATTAACTCTAATCAGCCAAAACTTAGACTTATTCCGTGAAGAATCCATGGATCAAATACCTCGTGCTGAGACTTGGCACATTTCTTGTGATTCTCGGCGGCATGCTCGCCCTGCGTTTTGACGCATATTTCTCAACTTTTATTGCGGCAACAATGGCCTTGGCGCTTTCACTCTTGTTTTTCTCAAAGCAGCGCGACGCGGTTTCGAAGTCAATCTATGAAGCTCGCAACAAAAAGAACGACAAAGACAGCGACCACGAAGATAGCGCTATCGACAAAGAAGAGTCGAACTAAACCGAAACTGAAATCGACGCTAGTCCAAAAGCCAGCGCGAGCGAATAAACCAGCGCAGCAAAGCTAGTGAGCTTCAGCGCAAGAATGAGTTCTTTCGGTTGCTTAGCGGTTGCAACAATCAACGTTGCAGGCAAAATCAGCAACAAGCTTGCATAAGCCAAGAACGTTGCCGGATAGAAAAATGGAAACGGCGCGAGCAAGACAATCGGCAACCAAATAAACAAGAAGTAGATTGCCTTGGCCCAGCCCTTGCCAACTTTAACCGCGAGAGTTTTCTTGCTGACGTGGCGGTCAGTGTCGATATCACGAATGTTGTTGACCATCAATACCGCAGACGAGAATAATCCGATGGCGGTTGCACCGGCAAATGTGACAACCAAGAGCAAGTCGTTTTGCCAAAAACCTTTAACCTGAATCAAGGTGGTGCCGGCGGTTGCGATTAGCCCGAAGAATATGAAAACCGAAAGCTCGCCGAGCGCAGCGTATCCATATGGATTCTTGCCGCCGGTATAAAACCAGGCTGCGATAATCGCCGCGACACCAACGGCGAGAAGCCACCAGATCTGAGTTAGCAAAACGATTGCCAGCCCTGCAACCGCAGCAAGTGCGAAGAACGCAAAAGCCGCTGCCTTGACCGAAGACGGCCTTACAGACTTGCTAGCGGTTAGGCGAAGCGGGCCAACGCGCTTGGCGTCTGTGCCGCGAATTCCATCTGAGTAGTCGTTCGCAAAGTTGACGCCAATCTGCAGAAATAGGGCAACGGCAAGAGCCAGAGCGCTGAGCAGCGGGTTGAAAGACTGAATCGAAGCGGCGGCACCGGCACCGATGGCAACAGGGGCAACTGCAAGCGGAAGGGTTCTGAGCCTCGCGCCTTCAAGCCAAAGCGCAATCTGTTTCTTGCGAGCCTTCTTCTTATTGGCCACTTTGACTCTTTTCGAATAGCTGTTTGATGGCGAGCAAGTCGTGTTTGCCGCTCGACAATTTTGGCACTCTATCTGCCCTGATGATGCGCAGCGGTTTTGCAGCTGGCCCCAAATCGCCAGCTAGTCGAATTGCGATCTCGTCAGCTACCTCTGGGCTGCCCAGATAGACAATGCCAACGCGCTCGCCCCACTCTGCATCTTCGATTGCGGCCGCGGCAATTTCGACAACACCAGCAACGTCACGCGCGATTGCCTCAACTCGATCGAGTGAAATCTTGATTCCACCAGAAATCAAAACTCTGTCTGCACGACCGAGCACGCGCAACTTGCCTTCGACAATTTCACCGAGATCGCTCATGAGAACTTCGCCAAGTTCAGCAGACGAAATTTGAATTCGTGAGTCATCGCTGATTCGAACCTGAACGCCATCGAGTGCGATTGAGTCATAGACAACTCCGCCAAAAGTTTCGGCAGAACCATAAGTCTCAACAACATTTATGCCTTGCTCGCGCAGCGAATCGAGAAGGTGAGTTGAGCTCGCCTGACCGCCAACCAAAATCGCGCTAAACGACTTGAGCGCTCTCAAAACTGATTCATCTTGTTCGGCTGCAATTGCAAGGCGCGATAGTTGGGTTGGCACCAGTGCTGTGAACTTCTTATCGGCAGACATCATCGATGCGCTGCGAACAAATGCCTCTGCGGTGAAACTCACCGAAGTGTTCATCATCACCGGCTGCGTTTCGGCAACCGCAGACCGAATCAAGACATTGAGGCCGGCAACGTAGTTAATCGGCAGCGCGAGCAACCACTGCCCCGAGCCACCTAGTCGTTCAGCGCTTGCCTTTGCGCCAGCCAGAGCAGCCGCAGTCGATAGTTGAATGCGTTTGGGGGTTCCGGTGGAGCCGCTGGTTTCGACAACAAAGCCGATCGAATCTTCGACGCTGTCGGGCAAACCATGTGTTTCGGGCATGAGCCCGTTGGTCTCTGGGGCTGTAATAAACAGTGCGTGCTTGCCAGCAAGGGCATCGGTCACGGCGAGCAAGGCACCAAAGGTGTCGTTTGCAGCGATCAGCTTTAGCGGTTTGGTCATTCTATGTTTAGCGATTGCTTAGTAGTGCCACGGAAACGGCGACCAGTCTGGTTCACGCTTCTCTAGAAACGCGTCGCGCCCCTCGGCTGCCTCGGCGGTGCCATAAGCCAAACGGGTTGCTTCGCCGGCAAAGATCTGCTGGCCGACGAGCCCGTCGTCAACGGCATTGAATGCGAACTTCAGCATGCGAACGGCCTGCGGCGACTTGCGAAGAATTTCTGCGCCCCACTCGACACCGGTCTTCTCAAGCTCTTCGTGGTCTACGACCGCGTTGATGACTCCCATTTCATAGGCACGCTGTGCCGAATATTCCTGGCCCAAGAAGAAGATTTCACGAGCAAACTTTTGGCCTACCTGACGAGCCAGATAGGCGCTGCCATAACCGGCGTCGAAAGATGCAACGTCTGCATCGGTTTGCTTGAAGCGAGCGTGCTGGCGAGACGCAATAGATAGGTCAGCAATAACGTTTAGAGAGTGGCCACCGCCGGCCGCCCAGCCAGGAACAAGCGCGATGACGATCTTCGGCATGAAGCGAATCAATCGCTGAACTTCGAGAATGTGCAAGCGACCACTGCGAGCGGCATCGATAGTTGATGCGTCTTCGCCCTCGGCATATTTGTAACCGTCTTTGCCGCGCACCCGCTGGTCGCCGCCACTTGAAAAAGCCCAGCCGCCATCCTTGGGTGATGGCCCGTTGCCGGTCAAAAGAACTACGCCTACCTTCGAGTCAACGCGCGCGTGCTCCAGGGCCGCGGCCAACTCGTCTACGGTCTTTGGGCGAAAGGCATTGCGCACCTCTGGGCGGTTGAACGCGATGCGAACCATGCCCAAGTCAACGTGACGGTGATAGGTGATGTCTGTGAGGGCCTCAAAACCAGGCACTTCGCGCCAAATGGCGGCGTCGTACAACTCGGATACCTGATTAGCCATGAACCTAGACTAACAACGTGCCCCTTTTCGAGAAACCCGCAATTGCCGACCTGCTGGGCGCGGCTCGGGTGGTTTCAGTGCCGATGCGGGTCAAATTTCGCGGAGTGCACCACCGCGAGGCTGTGCTTTTTGAAGGCAGCCACGGATGGACCGAGTGGTCACCGTTTCTCGAATATGAAGACGAAGAGGCAGCAATCTGGCTGCGCGCAGCGCTCGAGTTTGGTTTTTCAGAAACACCACGAATGTCGATGTCTGCGATCAACATCAATGCAACGCTCGCGGCGGTTTCAGCAGAGCAGGTTGAAGAACAGCTTTCGGCCTTCGGGCACTTTCGCACCGTAAAAATCAAAGTCGCCGAACCAGGGCAGAGCATCGCCGATGATCTTGCTCGTGTGCGCAGGGTTCACGAGTTGCACCCCGAGGTTGCAATTCGCCTCGACGCTAACGGAGGCTTCGATGTTGAAACCGCAATCGAGTTAGCCAAAGAACTCGCTCTCGAGTCAATCAATCTTCAATATTTTGAACAACCGGTGAAGACAATTGGCGAACTTGCCGAAGTGCGTTTGAAGCTCGCACGCATCGGCATAAAAGTTGCTGCCGATGAATCTGTGCGAAAGGTCAG
>JBEGTK010000026.1:0-7383 GCA_041179445.1 Actinomycetota bacterium
ACTTGGCTCATCGAGGCATCGACAACTACCGTGCTGGCAATAATCATCGAGAACTCGCCTCGAGCCAGAAGAAACGCGCCGATTCTCTTCCAGCTCATGCGGTCAGTCAGGTCTCGACCAACCCACCATCCCAGCCCAAACTTTCCGGCAATGCCTAGCGCGGCAAACGCCAAAGAAATCGGAAGCACGGCTAGAACATCGAGATAAGAGATGCTCAGACCAAAGAACAGAAAGAAGATTGCCGAAAAGATTTCACGAAGCGGCGCAAATCGACTTCTAAGCGAATCGGCAACCTCACCTGAAAGCAGCATGCCCACGAAGAAGGCGGCGATTGCTCCCGAAAAGCCTGCCAAGTTTGCCCCCGCCGAAACAGCGAGCGCTAGACCAAAAACCAAGAGCAATAGAGTTCCAGAGCCGCGTTGCGCTAAAGCCCTAATGCCTGGCAGTTCTCGGCCGTGACTGAGTAGCAATAGCCCTGAGGTGATAACTAGAGCGACACCCACAGAGAGCAAACCAGACCATAAGCCGATGCCAAGTGTCGCCGTGGCGATTAGCGGCAGGTATGGCGCAAGCAAGATGTCTTCGAGCACGAGAACTCCTGTGGTTCGCCTCGAGACCAAAGACTTGGCCCATCCCGTTTCGCGCATCATTGCGCTGGCGATGCCAGATGAAGATACAAACATGATTCCGCCAAAGGCGATCGCACCTAACGGGCCATAGCCAAGTAACATGGCCAAGCCCGCTGCCGGAAATGCGTTGAGCAGAATGTCAACGACTCCGGAGTGCCAGCGTTTTCTGAGCGACTGCACCAGCTCGCTAGCTGAATATTCAAAACCGAGAACGAGCAATAAAAGCAAAGCACCAATCTCGGCACCGACATTTAGAAATTCTTCACTAAGTTCGAGCGGAGCCAATCCACCTTTGCCCAAGGCAAGGCCTGCTAGGAGAAATAGAGGAACGTTAGAGATTTTGAGTTTGATGGCGAGCCAAGACAGCAGCCCGAGAGAAACGAACACTAAGCCGATCTCGAGAATCGTCATGTTCGCGCTCGAAGCTCCTTGCACAGCTGCCTGAAGTTCCCTCATAACCAGAGTTTACTCGCGGCAGATAAGCCAGTTAGTTGGTGTTCGCTCAAGGGTGATGTGGGCCGCCGGCTTCACCCACACACGGCAAAGAAAAATCCTCGGTCATTGACCGAGGATTTTTTACTTCTAAAAACTAGTGCACACCGAGCAGGTCGATTACGAACACCAAGGTGCGGCCCGACAGTCGGTGGCCTCCACCAACTGGGCCATAGGCATATTCAGGTGGGCAGATTAGGGTTCGGCGGCCGCCAACCTTCATACCAGGAATGCCCTCTTGCCAGCCCTTGATCAGGCGGTTTAACGGAAACTCGATTGCCTCTCCGCGGCTCCATGAAGAGTCGAACTCTTCGCCGGTTTCGTAGTCAACGCCGAGGTAGTGCACCTTGACGGTTGAATTCGCTGGGGCTTCGGCTCCGTCGCCAATGACTACCTCTTCGATAGTCAGAACGGTCGGAGCTGGGTCGAGCATTGGCTCGATTACTGGGGGTTCAAGATTTGTCATGCTGAAACTTTATCTCAGCGGAAGCAATAGGCCACATCTTTGGTTTAGAGGTTCATGACCGAAATTAAGGCGACTCTCATCGGCGTCTACAAGGCCGACGGCGGCATAGCCGGTGAACTCGCATATTTCTTTGGGCACCTAATTGGCACAAGAAGCTGCAGCCTTTGCGACATCTCGCATTCACCAATCAAAAAGAAGAGCGCATTCAAAGCTCTCGAACGTGAACTGCTCGAGGAACACTCAATCGCGGTGCGCATGATTCACATGAATGAGCGCAACGAACGTGAGTTAAAGGCATCAGATGGTCGCGAGCCATGCATTCTTTTGGAGTATCCAGACGAATCTATTTCAATGTTCTTAGACGCAGTTGACCTCAAAGCGCTCTCTGGCAATGTCAGCTCACTTCAGAAACTGATTGAATCCAGGATCGATTTATACCTCTAGGACCAAAGGTGAGGGAATAGCCGGTTCGGCTATTCGGTTCGGTTCAGTACTGACGAAAGGCAATCATGGCAACCCTCGAAAACAAGACAATGCTGGTCATCGGTGCAACCGGTGGACTCGGTCGCCACTTCGTTCAGCAACTTCGCGATAGCGGTGCAGTGGTCATTTCTGCTTCAAGCAGCGACGTGAACCTCGAAAGCGCAGAGTCAATTGAGCGATTCGCCAAGCACGTATTGACCAATCACGTCAGCGTTGACGGTGTCGTTTTAGCCGCTGGAATAGTGGCATTCGGCCAGATTGCCGAAACCCCTGCCGAGGTGCGCGATCGACTCATGCGCGTGAACTTTCTGGGCCAGGTCGATTTGGTCGCTGCTCTTTTGCCAGCCCTGGCCAGCTCGTCAGAGGCCGGCAATGCGCCATTCGTGCTTTCGATTTCGGGGGTTATCGCCGAATCGCCAATGGCTGGGCTCGCCGCTTATTCGGCAAGCAAAACCGCACTTCTCGGATATGCCCAAGCCGCGGCTCGCGAACTTCGACGCGCTTCAATTCGCTGGATCGACGCAAGACCAGGTCACACAGAAACCGGCTTGGCAACCCGCGCGATATTCGGTCAGGCACCGGCTTTCGGTGCAGGTCTCGAACCGGCGGCAGTTGTCGCACGAATGATTGAGGCAATCAAGAACGACGAGAAAGATCTACCGAGCGGCAGCTTTCTTCTCGCTTAGCCAGCAGACCCAAATCACAAAGGCCATGTACCAGGTCTGACCAACCGCGATTATGCGCTCCCAAAGTCCGGTAAGCGTTGAGTTTGGGTCTGTCCAACTTGCCAAGAAAATTAGCGAAACGATTGTCATAAGGGCGGTTCCGAGAATCGCTCCGGTCGGCCGCAGAATCCATGCATAGCGCTTGTCGAAGCGCATCGCGAATAGCGGCCACGCAGACGACAACACAAACGATGCGATTGCAAAGATGCGGTGTTCATCTGAGTGACTGTCTTGGCTAGGCGTCGCGTAGAAAGCTAGGCCATAGGTTGCGATGCCGGCGAGCGCAATCGCGATGCGACCTGGCAAAGCAAAACTACGCGCATAGATCGCGACGATAATCGAAAGCGTTCCGCCGAGATAGAAGAAAGATGTCATGAGCACCTGAACCGGCGAATCATTTGCGGCGAGATCACTGATGGTTTTGCGAATCGGGTCGAACTCTGGCCAAAGCATCTGCGCGAGATTGAAACCAAGAACAACTTGGATAGGGCCGATGACGGCAGCAACGAGAGCTGGCAGACCAATTCGCTTGAGTGATTTATCCATTTGAGGCTAACCTTACTCGCCTCGCAGTTGGCCAGCGAGTTAGGCTCAAGGCGAAGGGGCTAAATGAAAAAAATCAACGAATCTCAACTGGCGAGAATCCTTGCTGACCTGCCAGCAAATCCAAGAGTTGTCGCCTCCGGGAATTTCGCTTCACCGATGACCCTTCTTCGAGTTCTCGATTCGAGCGTCGCCGAGTTCAAGTTGCACATGCTGAATGCTCATCCGGGAATTCCCGACCGCGATGGCGTGACCTTTGAGTCTGCCTTTGTTGGCCCTGGAATGCGCAAGAGCCCGCGCCTGCACTACATTCCAAGCCGCTTGAGTCTTGTGCCGATCTTGTTTCGCGACCACTATGTTCCAGACGTTGTGATGATTCACACCTCGAGCCTTAGGCACGACACCGTAAGCCTCGGCACCGAGGTGAACATTCTGCCGGCGGCTATCGAAGCTGTCAGGCAGCGCGGCGGCTTGGTAATTGCCCAGACCAACACCCAGATGCCATATACCTATGGCGACTCGCAACTCTATGAGCATGAAATCGATTACTACATCGAGGTAGACGAACCGCTGGCCACTAAGCCCGAGGTGAAGTTCACAAAAGAGACTCGCAATATCGGAGAGCGCATCGGTTCGATGATTGCAGACGGCTCAACCCTACAACTCGGCATCGGCGCTATTCCAGACTCAGTGCTCGGCACACTGACCAACCGAAAGGGAATGCGCATCTGGACAGAAATGTTCTCGGATGGCGTGCTCGCGATGCACAGGTCAGGCGCGCTCGACACAGAGATGCCGATTACCGCATCATTCGTCTTTGGTTCTCAAGAGCTCTATACATGGTTGCACCTCAACCGCCAGGTGAGAATGTTGCGCACCGAGAAGACCAACGACCCAGGCCAGATTGCACGGCAGGCACGCATGACTTCTATCAACTCGGCTTTGCAAATCGATCTCTATGATCAAGCCAATGCCAGTCACGTCAACGGGCAAATCTACAGCGGCTTTGGCGGTTCAACTGACTTCATCGTCGGTGCACTGCACGCGCGCGGCGGAGCATCGTTCATGGCTTTGCAGTCTTGGCACCCGAAGGCAAACGTCAGCACGATTGTGGGTCGGCTGACAGAGAACATCACGAGCTTTCAACACAGTCACGTTGTGACCGAAAACGGTGTTGCCGACATCTTTGGTCACTCTCAAGAACAGCAAGCGAGAAACCTAATCGAACAGGCTGCGCACCCGAGTGTTCGCGACGAACTAACAGAAACCGCACACCGGCTCAGACTCTTCTAAATAGAAAAGACCCCATCAAAATGATGGGGTCTTTTCTATTGCGAACCTATTTCTTGGTGTACATCGTTTCAAACATGATGAACACTCCGTAAGCCAAGATTGCTGCCGAAAGCGCGAATAGGGCATATGCCGCAATGCGGTTTGCTAGCTCACTACGCGCAGCCTTTGCGTTACCCTTCTTTGCCGCCGCCTCTTGGTGCTGAGCGTTGGTCAAGAATCGAACGCCCAACGAATAGACGACAACCATGAATGCGGTGAAACCGATGGTGCCTATTGCCACCATTTCAAATTTGTTCCAGTCGATGTTCATTATTTCTTGCCGCCCTTCTTGGTTGACCTCTTAGCGGCCTTCTTGGCAGCTGCTGCAGCAGCTTGGGCCTCTTTGCGAACCTGGCGAGGCGATGCAACAGCCTTGGCTGCTCCTTCAACTTCGCTGCGAACGTTGTGGTGGTTGACCTTGTTGCGTCGAGAGATCTGGAAAATAGCAATCGAGACGGCAATCATCAAGACGCCATCGACAATCAAGCCGACGGTTCCAAGGTGGGTTAGCCATGCCGATGCCGCGCCAACAAGAGCTGAGGCAGGCAACGTGAAGAACCAAGCCAAAACAATTTGGCCCGCCTTGGTCCAGCGAACCGCTCCTCCTCGACGACCTAGACCAGCACCAATAACTGAGCCAGAGGCAACCTGCGTGGTTGACAGAGCGAAGCCGAAGATGCTCGAGGCCAAGATTGCCGAACCGGTTGCAGTCTCAGAAGCGAAGCCTTGAGGTGGCTTGATTTCTGCGAGACCCGATCCCATTGTGCGAATGATTCTCCAACCACCTGCGTAGGTTCCGGCTGCAATAGCAATCGCGGCTGACACCATGACCCACAGAGGCACTCCTGCTTCTGCAGAAATAACTCCGCCGGCGATCAATCCAAGAGTGATTACACCCATGGTCTTCTGTCCGTCGTTTGTTCCGTGCGCAAGAGCAACTAGTGATGATGAGAACCACTGACCATAGCGATACTTGCCGCGGCCCGTTGCGATTCCAGTAGCAGCGCGCTCAGCATCGCTGCGCATGGTAATTACATACGCCAAACGAGTTGCTACGAATGCAGCAACGGCAGCGATGAAAGGTGCGAACAGAGCTGGGATAACTACCTTCTCGACCATGTTTGCAAAGTTGATTGACTCAAAACCTGAGAATGCGATTCCAGCTCCGACCAGGCCACCAAAAAGTGCGTGAGATGAAGATGAAGGAAGACCCAAGAACCAGGTGAGTAGGTTCCAAACCACTGCACCGGTAAGACCCGCGAAAACCATTTGCGGAAGTACGTTTACGCCTTCGTTAAACATTCCGGTCGAGATGGTTTTGGCAACTGCCGTTCCAAGAAAAGCACCAATTAAGTTCATTATGGCCGCGATGGCAACTGCCGTCTTCGGGCGAAGTGCGCCCGTTGCAATTGGGGTTGCCATGGCATTTGCCGTGTCATGAAAACCGTTTGTGAAGTCGAAGAACAGCGCAATTGCGACTACCGCTGCGACGACCAGGAACATTTGGTCCATTTGGGCCTTTCCGGCGAGGGGTCTAACTTGACGTTAATTTCTCGTTCACCATATAAACCGCAGGTGAACGGAAGGTAAACACAGCCTATTGGCGCTATCGGCGTGTCATCTAAACTGTAGAAATGACCGATATCGCCAAGCTTCACTCACATTTGGCCGATGGTCGCGACCTCTTTTACTTCGATGATCGTGGCTCAAAACTGCCTGCTGGACGCAAGCCGGACAGCCGCGAACCAGCCGCACGTCCTAGTGTCGCCCAAATGCGCCTCGACTCACTCACCGGTGAATGGGTTTCAGTAGCTGCCCACCGTCACGGCCGTGCTCACCTGCCACCGGCGCACCAGTGCCCGCTATGCCCAACCACGGCAGAGAACCTCTCAGAACTTCCTGATCAGTTCGACGTCGCCGTTTTCGAAAACAAGAGTCCATCGTTTGGTCCTGATCTTCTAGCCGCTCCAGACCAAAATTACGCAAGCGTGTCAAATCTCGAACTGGGTTCGGTACGCGATTCAATTGGTCGCTGCGAGGTTGTAGTTTTTAGTCCAGAACACCTAGGTTCGCTTGGTGCCATGCCAACCAATCGAGTGCGCACGGTTATAGAGGCGCTGGCCGATCGTACTGAGCACCTGCAAAGTTTGCCTGGCGTGATGCAGGTATTCCCGTTTGAAAATCGTGGTCAGGATATCGGTGTGACCCTTCACCACCCGCACGGTCAAATTTACGCTTATCCATTTGTCACACCACGAACCACAAGGGTGTTAGATTCCATTTCCAAATTTGGTAATGATCTTTTTGCAGAGACTCTGAAATTTGAACAAGGTTCGGCGCGTGAACTTATCAAGACTGAGAACTTCACCGCATATGTTCCATTTGCTGGCAGATGGCCAATTGAGATTCACCTGCTACCTCATCGTCAGGTGCAAAACCTTGCGCAGCTAACCAGCGATGAAAAAGACGAACTTGCCGAAACCTACCGCCGACTGCTACACGCGCTAGATGAAATTTACGAAACTCCTACCCCTTACATATCAGCCTGGCACCAGGCTCCGCTCATTGAGGCTGGCAAGAACGTTCGCCTGCAATTGCAAATCACGTCACCGCGTCGCGCCGCTGACAAACTCAAATACCTGGCTGGATCTGAATCGGCAATGGGTGCTTTCATTGCTGATTTCCCGCCTGAAACCACTGCCGCGCAATTGCG
>JBEGTK010000027.1:0-7564 GCA_041179445.1 Actinomycetota bacterium
TAGGTTCCTGCTGCGATGTTTGTAATGCTTGCAGTAGTTGTGGTTGTCAGAGTCGCTGAGCCCACATCATTGCCTAAGTTATCGATCAGATAAGTTTTGTATCCGGTGATTGGTGAGCCATTTGCAGCCGGCGCAGTCCAAGTTGCCGTGATCGAACTGGCAGATTGTTGAATTGTTGGAGCAGCTGGTGCGCTCGGGCTAGCGACCGCAGTGACTGTTGTAAATGTCGAGGCTGCACTGTTTCCCAAAGCATTCTTGGCCTTGATGGTAAAGCTATAGGTGCTGCCGGCCGTAGCAGTAGTGATTGAATCCGAAACTTTGTCGGCCGCAATGTTCTTGGTGATGTTTGCCCCGTCGGTAATTACATACCCGTCGAGAGCTAATCCGCCAGAAGTTGAAGGTGCACTCCAGGTTAGGTTAATCGCACCGTCAACGGTAACAATCGAGACCACTGCTGGTGCGGCCGGGATCGACTTTGGCTCGAACTTGACTGCTTGTGCCGCTGCCTGATTGTCGTTTGTATCGATAGCCGTCACTATGAAGTCGTAAATGACGCCGCCAGAAAGAGATCCGATAGTTGAACTGCAAAGCGACACTGTGCAAGACGATGGCGATCCGGCCCTTGCGGTCTGACCAGTCGCGGTTGCCGAAACACTGTATGCCACAGCGCCTGTCACGGGTGCCCAAGTGACCTGAACTACTGCCTGGTCAAGAGCGGTATTGGCAAGCGACTTGCTTTCAACACTCACCGATGTTGGCGCCGATACACCGTGCGCTGAAGTAGGAAAACCGATGCCGGCTAGAAGTGCGGCTGCGAATATCGCGATTGATTTCTTCATGATTTACTTCGCTTCTAGCACGATGTCAGTGTTGATTGAACTGCCGTTAGAAAGGCCTTGCAAAACGGTTGCTGACAACACGATCTCGGTCAACTTAGATCTTTGAGGCAGCACTTCGCCCGGAGCATTCACATAGAAGACTTTTAGCTTCCAGGTATAGGCACTATCGAGTTGCATGCCGTAGCTACCGTTAGCAGCAACAGTCGTCTCAAATGTCACGCCATCGACCAGAGTCGAGCCACTATAAGCCTGAGCGAATACGATCGCTCCAGCGGCAGCAGTTGTGTTGTCAGACTTTTTGACGAAGCCTTGCACGTTGCCCGCGCTGAGTGTGAAATCAGCCACGCCATTTGTCACAGTGCCAAGTGCGGTGCACTTTCCAACGATAGGTGAAACAACACCGCTTGAATCAACTGATACATAACAGCTGGTGTAGGTTCCGACTGAACCGAAACCTGGATAGGCGTTGATTTTGAATGTCTTTGACGAACCAAGGGTCAAAGTGACAAGGCCGTCTACGTCGACGCTTGAACCGCCAACCCAGTCGACCCAGTTGTAGTTGTTAGCCGCATTGACTTCGTCGACGTGAACATAACCCCACTTGCTGACTCCAGCGCCCAAAGCTTGCTTCATATTTAGCGTTAGGTTTGGCGTCGCCAAGTTGAACGATTGATTGTTCAACTGGCTGAAGCTCAGGTTCGTGTAGCGCTTCATTGAGTAGCTCTGGCGATCGGCCCACGGAGCATTTACTTCTAGCGTGTATCGGGCCGCCGCATCTGCTGAATTCTCAATGTTGAATGTCGCTTTACCGTCCAAATCAGTGTTAGCGTGGCCAATCCAGCGACGCCATCCGTTCTCTTCTTGATAAAGAGTTGCCCATCCGCCTTGCCCAACAGCGGTGTTCAAGCTAGGGCGCTTGATCGTGATGGTGGTGTTTGGGGTCATTGCCTGAATTGGGCTAGCAATGATTGTCTGTGCGAACTGTTGGCCAATGGTGACATCAGGAACAGAGTCACATATCGGTTTTGCGTCACCGCTCTTGCAGCTCCAGCGAACGATGTCACTGCGACCCCATCCTGGTTCGACCCAGAAGTTGAGATCGTAGCTGCCATTGAAGCTCGGGTTCTTTGCGGCAATCTCATCGCTGTCAATGAATAGCGAAACGAAGCCATCCTTGTCAGCTTGGGCGCCGGTGTTCCAGTTGCCAACGTTGACGCTGACCCAGGCATTCTGCAAGGCGGTTGCGCCGTTCACGAGCTTGAACTTTAGGTTAGGGGCGCGAAGCGCAAGTTTGACCTTGCCGTCAACTACACATGCACTTGATGTTGTAGTCATAGCGCCAGCCGCAACCTGAATGCTGCAAGTGCTTGACTTAGCGATACCAGAAAGCTGCCAAGGCACATTTGCCACTAGTTCATAGCTGCCGCTGTCGAGCGCCAGACCAAAGTCGCCATTGAACTTTGAGTTTGTGCCTGCTAGCCAGTTTCTCTGGCCATTCACGATCTTCATCAACTCAATCCAGCTGTCTGATACACCAGTTGTGTTGTCGGTTGAAACAACTTTTCCAACCACGGATGGTGAGCTCAAGGTGAATCCGTATAGACCGCTGACTGGGTTCACCGTCACTCCTGTGCGCTTGTCCTGCACAGTAACAGCTCCGCCCGTTGCAACTCCAACGGTGTATTCACGCTGGCTCAACAGGTTAGTTGAGTTGTTTGATCTAGCAGTAACGGTGTAGGTGTAGCTGGTGTTCGCCGCGGTTGGTGCAGTTAAGAACAGTGAGAATCGACCCTGACTGTCTGTGGATGATCCGCCTGCCCACTCACGAGTTGACTCGTTGAATGCTTCAACCCATGAATAAGCGATAGCGGCCCCTGGGTTGCTCGAATCAGAAGGCTCGCTCAAAGTGCCCTTGAGGTTTGGCACTGCGAGGCTAATTTCGGTGTTGAATACTCCATTGCTCTGAACAATGTCGCTCGCCGCATAGGACTTTCTAGTAGAAGCGTAGTTCTGAGCCACTTCACGATTGCCGTTCAGATCAACTCGAACATCGAAGGCCAATGTTGGGTTTGCGATGTTCAGATGTGCGACACCATTTGCATCGGTAACACCACCGCCGAGCCAGCCCACATTCGGGCGTTCAATAGAGACCCAAACGTTTGGCACTGGTGTAGTGCCCGCCTTCACCGTGATGTTGGTGTTTGGCGCAAGTGGGCGAAGTGTGATGTTCGAATATGTATTGCCCGCGGTGTATGCACCGAGCACGGCTGCAACATCGGTAGCCCCCTGATAGCGACGTTCAGTAAAGGTGCTAGTTCTTGGGAAAATCATCAACTGACTTGACGCGTCAAACCCGGTGAAACCGGTCGGCTTTGAGAATGCCCAGCGACCCTGATTGTCGACCTCGGTGCACATCCACGATGACTTTCCGGTGCCGAGTGAAAGGCAAATTGATCCCTGCGAAATAGGAGTAGTAGATGAACCTGGCTCTAGAAGAACTCCAGACCAAGTCGGGTTGGTTAGGTTCACATTCAAGTTCGCTGCGTCGCGTCCAGTTACTGTTGCAACCCCCGATGAATCAACGGTTACATTTTCAACCAAGTTGCTGTTTCCATAAGAAACGTTTCGATATGGGGCACGAGCGTAGATTGAGTAGCTTCCCTGCGGAAGGGTCATCGTCCACGCACCGTTTTGGTCAGTCTGGCGACTGTACTCCCACATTTCTTGACCGGTGTTTTGGTCGACAGCAACCACTTGAGAATTCGGCACTGAAGTTGTTCCGTCGGGACCAAATACCTTGCCCTTTAAAGTTGGCGACTTCAAAGTTATTGACCCAAATGCCTTCGTGAAAGTACTCAAATTAGCCGAAGTGATCTCGAAGGTACTTGTAGTCGTAAGGGCTACGTCAGTTCGACCCCCTGGCTCAAGACGCAAACGATACTTTCCTGGAGCGTCAATGTTCAGGCTGAAAGTTCCATCTGCCCTTGTGTATGAGTAGTAGTTTGCCCACTCCCAGTTTTCGGTGACTGGGCTAAGGCGTTGAACGCTGATGTTTACCCAACCCTTTGACTTGCTGCCACCAACTGCTGCACCGGTTGAGTCAACAACTTTGCCTGTGATATTTGGCGTGGCGAGACGCAAGACATAACTGCCGTTCGATTCAGCAGTCAATCCTTGCTGGCTGGCAACTGCAAACTCGCCGGCATTTGCACCAGCGGTGACGGTGAAGCTGTAGGTCTTTCGAGAATTTGCAGAGCTGTCATCGTTCGGGTGAACGACCATCTCATAGGTTCCGGCAGACTCGAAACGATAAGTTCCGAGGCCGGTTTGATCGGTGTTGACCCAATCTAGCCACTGGTTGTCTTTGCGAAGCTCGACGCCTGAATATGCCAGATTCGTAGTTCCTGTTGCAGTGCGCACATAGAACTTAAAGTTCGGCTGCTTTAGTTGAATTGCACCGAAAGCCTTAGTGAATCCACTTTGGTTGCCCGAGTTAATCACAAACTCGTCTGAGGTTGTTAGAACTGCGTTGGCTACGTTTTCAGGCTCGAGGCGCACTCGATAGGTTCCTTGGTCAGATGCCGCAAAACCAAACGAACCGTCTGACTTCACATTCGTGTTTGAAATCCACTCCCAGTGATCGCCAACATACTTCTGTAGTGCCGCATTCACCCACTTGTTGTTTACCGGTTTAAAAGTTGTTCCATCTGGGTTTTTCACCGAACCAGTGATGTTTGGCACCCCGAGTTCAAGAACAAAAGCGCCAGAAGAATCTAGTGATTTGCCTGAAATGGCCACCGAGAGTGTTCCGTTATTCGATGTCACGGTTGCGTTGTATCGTTTTGGCGATGAGTTAGAGGTTGAGTTATCGAATGGTGGCTGAACTTCGATCACATAGGAGCCTGCTGATTCAAAGACAAGACCGGCAACACCACCCTGTTCGCTATTGGCGTCGCCAACGTAGTCGTTATCTTGGAAAATAACCACGTTTGAGAATGGCAAATCGGAGCTGCCGCCCGAGTAGCGCACCTTAACTTTGACCGTTGGCGCATTCATACGGATTGCACCAAGGTCAACGCTCGTCGAACCGTTGGTGATTGTGAATGAATTTGAAATGGTTGGGGCGAAATCGCTAGAACCCCATGCATTGAATCGGATTCGGTAGGTGCCGGGTTCGCTCACTTTGAATCCAATAGCACCGGCTTTGGTGGCATTTGAATTTGAGACGTAGTCCCAGCGGTTATTTGAAACGTATTTCTGAAGCTGGCCGCCCACGTTTACTCGAGGGTATAGAGACATCGAACCGCCGTTGGTGTCCTGCACGGTGGCTACTACGTTCGGTTGATCTGCAGTGACTGAGACCGAGCCGTCTTGATTAGCAACAACCGGTGTAGAGCCATCCAAGACAGTAAAGCCGCTGCCAGTGACGGTGAGTGAGTAGCGCTTTGTCGCCAAAGTTCCAGTGTTTGGATAAATTTCAAGACGATAAGTGCCGGCAGCAACGGCCATAGAAACCTGGCCACCGCCACCACCAGCTACGTAGTTGTCGTTAGAGTCGTCGATTACGTTCACGTATGCGTTGTTTAGGAACTTTGTCGCATCGGTCGGTGACATAATTCGCAGATTCACGTTTGGTGATTTGGTAGTAACGGTGAATACGCCTTGGGCGTCAGCGGTCAGATATTCGCTTGTGCCTCTAATTTGAAGTCGAGGCTGGCCGGCATCGACACTAAGAATGACGTCGGCTGACGCCCTTCCGGCACTTGTTGGCCAAACATTTAGATTGAATGTGCCATCGGGAAGAATGAAAGATGCTGTTCCATTTCCCGAGTAGCCTGGCCCGAACCAGCAGTCGGTTGCTGGATTCTGCTGGTAGACGGAAATAAAAGATGGCTCCGCGGCTAGTGTGTCATCACGCACTACTTTCATTTGAAAGTTCGGTGCCGCAGAAGAGATTCTCTGGTCAAGGCTGAACTGTGACGGCGTGACGAAAGTCCCGTTTTCTGTGAGGGAGTACTTTCCATCTGTTGCAACCCAGAACGATCCCAAGATCTGGGTAGGGATAGTAAGGGAACCGGAGATGTGAATTCGAGTGTGCACTTTGGTGGCCACATCGAAAGCTGGCAGCTTGGCGCTGTAGGTCGAGGTGCTCGAAAGTGTCGCGCGCCCGAGCCACTGAGTGAAGTCAGGCCCACCTTCAGAATCGCTTGGGAAGAATTCAATTTCGCCTGTGACCTGAGCTGGCAAGGTGAGTGTTGATCCACTGCTGGTTTGCACCCGTCCGGTGAGGTTCGCCGCTGCCATCTGCAGCTCGTAAACGTTCATGGATCCCGATGTAGTTTTGGGAAGCTCTGTGGTGCAATCTTTTTCTGCATAAATTTTTGGAGTGCCAGAGACCAGCTTCAGGCCATACTGAGCATTGAAGTCACCTGCATCTTGATTTCCAGAAACCGAGACAACTGAACAACTTGCTGAACTTAGAGAGCTCAAAATATCAATGCCTACAGCACCGCTTCTAAGTAGTGTCCGCTCGGCAGAATCCGAAGGCGCATTGAAGGTTCCGGGATATGAAACATGGGCGCCGAAACCTGCATCAGCACCATTGGCGGTCAGCAGCTTTACGGCTACATTCGCAAGATTCAATGTCTGGGTAAGTGACTCATTTTCGCCTGTAACGAATCCTGGGTATTCCTGAGACAGAGCATGAGTTAGGTCGCCTGCGGCTGGTTGGACAATTACGCCGTCAACTCGCTTCGTGTTGGGGATTACGACCTCAGCGACGCCCTGTGAGTTGGCAGTGACTGCTGGCGTATATTCTGGTTTGTTGTTGACATCGTCCCAACTAGACAGAGCGACCAAGGCATTGGCATATGCAGAGCCATCCGCTTTCTTGACGGTGATGGTCTTGGTCACAGTATCGACCGCGGTTGCCGGTGCAAGAGGATTAAGCAGTGTTGCGACCAAGGTCAATACAGATGCAATGGCGATACGCGCAGAACGCATGGAGTCCCCCAACTCAAAAGCTTTGAATGCTTATCTAGACAATAGACCCCTGAAAGGCTCTAAACCAAGTTGTTTATTAGTTGTTACCGATTTGGCTGAACAATAAATTTCCGTGGTCAGTATGAATATTCAAAAATTAGCCAGCGGCTAGCACTCGATAACGTTTACGGCGAGGCCGCCCATGCTGGTCTCTTTATATTTGGTCGACATGTCTAGGCCGGTCTGGCGCATGGTTTCGATAACAGTGTCGAGCGAGATTTTGTGAGAGCCGTCGCCGATAAGCGCCAATCGCACAGCAGCGACTGCGGTGCCGGCGGCAATCGCGTTGCGCTCAATGCACGGCAACTGCACAAACCGGGTCACAGGTGAGCCCAAGGTTGTGTTCCATCGCGATCTCAGCGGCGTTCTCAATCTGTCGAATAGTTCCACCTAGCACCGCTGCCAGACCGGCCGCTGCCATCGAACAAGCCGACCCCACCTCTCCCTGGCATCCGGCTTCGGCACCCGAGATCGAAGCGTTCATCTTATATAGCGAACCGATGCCGGCGGCCGTCCAAAAACTCATTGGCCAAGCGCTCATCGCTCACCTTTTTAAACTGCTTGGCAAAATAACCAACTGCAGGGATGATGCCCGCAGCGCCGTTGGTCGGCGCGGTGACCACGCGCATTCCGGCGGCGTTTTCTTCGTTTACTGCGATGGCGTATGCCTGCAGCCACTCGTT
>JBEGTK010000028.1:0-7140 GCA_041179445.1 Actinomycetota bacterium
AGCAGCAGGTTGTGGTTGTCGAAGGTTACACCGATGTCATGGCCTGCCACTTGGCTGGAATCACCACAGCGGTTGCAACCTGCGGAACAGCGTTTGGTGACGATCACATTAGAACTTTGAATCGAATGCTTTCGAGCGAAATTGATTCTCCGGCAGAAGTTATCTTCACCTTTGACCCTGATGCAGCTGGTCAGAAAGCTGCCATGCGTGCATACAACGACTCAAATAAATTCAATGCACAAACTTTTGTTGCTGTTGGTCCAGATGGTCTCGACCCGTGCGACTTGAGAAGCCAAAAGGGCGATGAAGCTGTTGTGGCCATGATCGCCAATAAAAAACCGATTTTCGAATTTGCCATCAAGCAAAAAATCGCAAAATTTGATTTGAACTCCATCGAAGGTCGCGTTGCTGCTGCTCGAGCTGCAGCGCCTGTAGTTGCCGGCATTCGTGACGCGGCACTTCGCCCGGCCTATACCCGCGAGTTGGCTGGTTGGGTGAGCCTAGAGGGCAACGAGGTCGCCGCGTTGGTAGATGTAGCTCTCAAGCAAGCGCGAAATGAGGATGTCGCTCAGATGCGCCGCGACACTACCGCGGCCGCAGAAGTTCCTCCAGAATTCGACCCAGAGGCTGAGCCGTCTGCCTATCCGGCAATCAACTTGAACGATCCAATAATGCGATTCGAGCGACAGCTGCTCGAAGTCTTAGTTCAGGTGCCTGCCGCCTTTGACAAGGCAACCGCCGCCAGAATCTGCAAGTCTGCCTTCAGCGCTCCTTCGCACATCGCAGTTGCAACGGCCATCGAGGCCGCCATCGATTTGATTGGTCAGCACGAATTCTTGCCAACTCTCGCCGTTGCTGTTCCTTCAGAGGTGCAGGGCGTGCTTTTTGAGATTGCCGGGCAGGTTTTGCCTGCTCGCACCGAAACCGAACTATTGGTCTACGGTCAAGGAGTAATCGCTCGTGGCATCGCTGCTCTGCTAGCCCGCGAAAAGAACGAACTTCTAGCTGCGCTTCGAAGAGTTGACCCTATTGCCGAGCCCGATGCTCATAAAGAGATTCAGCAGAAACTTGTTGCCCTTGAGGCCGAGCGCAGATCGGTAGCCAAAAACTAATGCCAGTCGATCGTCGCAAGGTAAGCATCGAGCCAAAGTCTTTCGTTGAATACGAACAGGCGGTTCGAGATGCCGGAGCAGAACTTTCGGAGTTTGGCAATGACGTTGCCGCTCTTATCTGGACAGACTACGCAAGACCAGAAGCCCTTGCTGATTTGCTCAAGGCAAACCCTCAGGTCGAATGGGTGCAATTGCCATTTGCTGGGGTAGATGCCTTTGCAGACATTCTTAAACATCCGGTGAAATTCACTTCGGCTAAAGGTTCTTATCGCGAGCCAGTCGCCGAGCATGCTCTAGCTTTATGTCTCGCACTTGCAAGAAAGCTGCCCGAACGTGTCACTGCGAAATCTTGGGGCAAGAAATTTGCCGTAAGTCTCTATGACTCACACATTGTGATTGTTGGCGGTGGCGGCATCACTGAAGAGTTGCTGTTGTTGCTTGCCCCGTTCAAGACGCGCATCTCTGTCGTTCGCAAACATGCTGTTCATCTCGAGGGAGCAACAGAGACTGTCGGTTTCGATCAACTCGATAACTATCTCGCGCTGGCGGATTTCGTGATTCTTGCCGCGGCACTCACAGACGAAACTCTTTTTCTCATGAATGACCGTCGCTTCGAATTGATGAAGCCCACCGCTTATCTTGTGAATATCGCGAGAGGCAAAATGGTTGACCAGCAAGCGCTTTTGAGAGCACTCGAAGGTTCAGTCATCGCGGGTGCTGCCACTGATGTGACCTATCCAGAGCCTCTGCCTGATGGTCACGAACTCTGGGATGCCCCCAATCTGATTATTACTCCGCACACCGCAGACACGAATGCTCAGGTGATTCGCCTGTTCTGCAAGCGAATCGACGAGAACGTGAAGGCTTGGCTTGGTCAATCGCAGTGGGTTGGCGAAGTAGACCCGAATCTCGGTTACTAGTTAGTCGGTTTGGCGATTTTTAGCCTTTTTTGCTAGGGTTAGAGGCTGCGAAAGCATTCCTCGGTAGCTCAATTGGCAGAGCAATCGGCTGTTAACCGATAGGTTCTTGGTTCGAGTCCAAGCCGGGGAGCCACTGTCTTCAGGAGGCCAACATGATTAGTTGGATCCAATCTCATAAATGGCAATCCAGCTCTCTTTTAGCTGGGTTTTCGCTGCTTCTCTTCGGTGGCACTGACCTCTTTGCGTCGGGCTTCAACAGCCTCGCAGTATCAGTGCTTTTTGCCTGCGGCGTTCTCTTCTCAGTCAGGTTTGCTTGGCTGACCGTTGCCGCAATTGTGATTGCATCGGTTGTTGCTATAGCTCTAGATGTTAGACCTGGCGCAAATGGCTTGACTGTCGTGCTCAGTCTCGTTTTAGTGTCGGTCTTTGGTCAAGTTGGGCAGCGTCTGTCTGCTGTAGTCGCGGCAATAGCATCGGGCACGTTGTTGGTTGCCAACACTGTCTTTTTGTCAGACCACCTTCTCGCAACTTTCGGTGTCACGGCATTTTCGTTCAACTCAAAGTTCACGCTCTTTCTTCTAGGTTTCGCGCTAGTTCTTAGCGTCAATTTGCTTGCCTGGTTGCTGGGGCGTCTTTTGATGACGCGATCTCGACACGTTGGGACCGTTTTTGATCGAGCAGTTGCCGAGAGAACTCAAGCGAAACTAGCGCTCGAAGTTGCAGAACAAAATGAGAGGTTCGAAATCGCGCGTGACATCAGCGAACTCGTAATTCAACGAGTCTCTGCTGCAATCAGCATTGCTGAGGGCGGTGTCTATGCAACCAAATCAGACCCGAATTCTGCACCCAGAATCTTGGAACAGACAGCCGACAGTGCACGCTCGGCTCACGCAGAATTGCGTCGATTGTTCGACATGCTAAACAAGCTTCATGAAGTAGGCGCGGCTCCGCCGAAGATTGACGATCTCGAAACACTCGTAATTGCCTTTAGAGAGCTGGGTTACAACATCTATCTCAAGCACGACGGCAAACGCTTTGAGATAAGCGAGGGCGCCGAGCTGGCGGTATATCGAATCGCATTCGATGCCCTTGAGAACATCAAGAGCCACGCACCATTGGGCACCGATGTTTCAATCGACTTTTCATGGACCCAAACGGGAATGCAACTGCTTGTCAAAGACAATGGCACAGAAGTCTCAAACCGTGGCCTGTCGCTCGAGCAACTTGCTTACACCGCAGAAGAAGATCGACGTGCCCTAACCGAGACCATCAGGGGAGCCGGCATTACGGCAATGGGTGAGCGGGCGGCACTTTATGGCGGCTCGATCGAGGCAACTCGTGTTCCGGGGGTTGGTTTTACTGTCTCAGCGATTTTTCCAAACTTAAGAGACACAGCGAGCGAATAAGTGTCTAGCCATGACTTCAGAATTGCTCTGATCGATGGTGATCCGGCAATTCGAGCCGGAAGAAGATTGCTTCTCGATTCTCAGCCCGACATGAAAGTTGTCTATGAGCAGTCGCAGGCGCTGGTGGCGCTTGGTGAGATTGAGAATCAACTCATCGATGTTTTGATCATTGACCATCGACTTCAAGGAACTGACGGTGTCACGCTTGCGAAACTACTAGTCGAAAGGCTAAACCAGTTAGAGCAAAATGTTCCGGCTGTGATTATTACGGGCAGCTTTTTCACCTTTGAACTTCTAATGGCGAGCATTAGGGCTGGCGCGACTGAATTGGTGACTCAAGATTCTCCAAGCTCTGAACTTCTAGAAGCCATTCGAAAGAGTCGAAGGGCCATGGCAGACGTGAAGCTCGCGCCATTCAAGGCTTTCTTAGACTCGCGCGAATACGCACCGCAACCTGATGTGAATTTTCTCTTGAAGTTGACTTCGCTTTCTGCTGAAGAAAGAAATCTTGTTGACTTGCTGGCCGAAGCTCGCGATATTCACGAAATCGCAGCTGTGCTTGGTGTCTCAACTTCAAGAATTCGAGAGATGGTTGATGCGGTCATTCGCGCTTTTGGCTGTGCCACAATTGAGCAATTGTTCCTGCTCATAAGAGATTCGAGACAGCATGGCTAGACGTCAAGTAGACACCATGTCGCTTGGCGTTGGCATCGCGACCGGCTTGTATGGAATATCTTTCGGTGCGCTGTCTGTGTCTGCAGGCTTAGACATTTGGCAAACACAACTATTGAGCCTGCTTATGTTCAGCGGAGGTTCGCAGTTCGCTTTTATCGGTGTTGTTGCCAGCGGGGGCTTAGCTTCGCTTCCGGCGGCTATTGCATCTGCATGGATGCTCGGGGTCAGAAACGGCTTCTACGCGCTGCAAATGAAACCATTGCTTGAGCCCCTGGGGTTCAAGACGCCGGTGGCCGCGCAATTGACGATTGATGAATCTACTGGCGTAGCAACCGCACAAGCCAACTCAGCAGAAACGAAGCGCGGTTTCTGGCTAACCGGGGCTGCTGTCTTCGTTTTCTGGAACTCTCTAACTTTCGCCGGAGCACTGCTTGGCAGCGCATTGGCAGATCCAAGTGTTTACGGCCTCGATGCCGCAGCCGCGGCGGCTTTTCTCGCCTTGCTTTGGCCAAGGCTCAAGCAACGCCAGCCTCTAATCGTCGCTGCAGCCGCGGCTTTTATTGCAGTCGTTTTGACACCGGTATTGCCTTCGGGAGTGCCGATTCTTTTGGCGGCTGTCACTGCATTAGTAATTGGTGGCTTGAACTTGTTTAAGTCGACAACGCAAGCCGGTGATCGCTGATGACGTTGACAATCGCGATCTTGTTAGCATCAGCCGCGGTTTACTCTTGGAAATTTTTTGGCTACCTGGTGCCAGAGCAATTTCTCGAGAAGCCTTTGGTTTCTAAAGTTGCCGCCCTGCTCACGGTTGCGCTGTTGTCGGCACTAATGGCAACGCAAGCGCTGACCAAGGGCTCAGAGATTCAATTAGACGCAAGAGTTCCAAGCCTCTTGGTTGCCGCGGTTCTTTTGCGTTTCAAAGCACCGTTTTTAGTGGTCGTTTTAGCAGCAGCTGGAGTTGCAGCGTTGCTGAGGGTCTTTGGTTTTTAGGCGTCGAGGTTGTCTCGACCAGGCAACCAACTTAGGCCGTCTACGCCCCAGCCTTCGTCTTCTTTGATTTCTAGAACTTCAGACTGAAACTCATCCATGAGTTTGTCGACATAAAGAATGCCATCAAGGTGGTCATATTCATGTTGAAAAATTCTTGCGAACCAGCCCTCGGCTTCAATGCGAATCGGATTTTGTTCGAGGTCAACGCCGGTAACAGTTGCAGTCAGCGCGCGCTTCAGAGGAAAGCGGTAACCCGGAAAGCTCAGGCAGCCTTCACTCTCAGATTCTTCGTCTGGCACTTCGTCGCTGATCTCACCGATTTCGAGCACCGGGTTGATTAAGACGCCGCGTTTGAAGGTACCGTCGTCTTCGGTCCAGGTATAAGTAAAAATGCGCTTGGCGACACCAATCTGAGGGGCGGCTAGACCCACGCCAGGAGCTTTATCCATGGTTTCAAACATGTCGGCAACGAGAGTGCGAAGTTCGTCGTCAAACACTGTTACTTCTGCGGCGCGGGTGTGCAAAACAGGATTGCCAGAGATGCAGATTGGGCGAATTGTCATGAGACAAATTTAGCCGATTGGCTTAGAGCAATCTCAGCGGAGCCGCAGGTAGCCTGTTATCTAGTTAGTCAAAGGAAGTCATGCAGCAAATTATTGGCCCGGCAGAGCAATTGCGATATTTCGCAATCTTTCTGGCAGTGTTGGCAGCTATTGCTCTAGCTTTCGGTGCTCAGTTTCAAAACAACGCAGTTGGTCAGGGCGATTCAAAAACCAAGGATGGCCGCGGTGGGCTCGGCCTTAAGCAGTTAGCGCGTCTAATCATTCGTCCACAATGGATTTCTGGGCTCGGACTCATGGGTGTCGGCATGGTTTTGCAACTGGCGGCCCTCTCGCTTGCTCCGCTTATTGTTGTTCAGCCGATTGGCGCAATTGCGTTAGTTGTTACCTCATTGCTAAATGCGCGAGCCACCAAGACCAAACTAAATCGCGGAACCATAATCGCAATTGCTCTTTGCACGCTTGGCATCTTCGCCTTCGTGGCCATGGCATCTGGAGTTGCTCACGCAAACGAACTAACCGATAGAGATGTCGCGACAGTCTTGTTTATTCTGCTTGCTTTGCTCATCGTTTTTGCAGTGCTGTTCTTCGCTTCAAAGCGCTCGGCGAAGCCACTCACATTCATCGTTGGTGCAGGTGTTCTATACGGCTTTGTTGCCACGCTCGCCAAGGTCGTCATTCAGCGCATGTATCAGTTGCAATTTGATTGGCTCACCATTCTCTGTCTGATTGCGCTGGTTGCTGCTGTTGTATTGGGTGGTTGGTTTGTTCAGAACGCCTATTCGTCTGGCCCCCCAGACCTTGTTATTGCCGGTCTCACGGTTATCGACCCGCTTGTCGCGGTTACGGTGGCAATCGCTATCCTTGGCGAAGCTAAGGCGGCCACGCCGTTGGTCGCAGTTGGATTTAGTTTGTCGGCCATCCTGGCTATTGCGGGCGTTGTGTTGCTCTCAAAGGTTCACCCCGAGTTAGCGGCTAAAAAGGCTGCCAGAAGGTAAAATTGCCCTAGGCCGCATTCGGCCTTAGATCTAAAGAGGGTTGTTTATTGTCTGCTGCTAAGACCAAGAACCCGCCGCTGAAGCTTGTAATCGCGTCGGACACGTTTCCGCCTGACATCAACGGCGCTGCTCGCTTTGCTGAGCGACTAGCAAGTGGCCTGGTAAGACATGGTCACGATGTGCACATCATCGCACCGGCCTACAGTTCAGAGCACGGCACATTCATAGAGACTCACGACGGTGCCAAGATGACAGTGCACCGCATCAAGAGCTATCGAGTCTTGCAGCACAAGACCCTTAGGTTTGTCTGGCCGTTCACGCTGAGACGCAAAACTGACGAAATCTTAGATTTAACTTCACCAGACGCGGTGCACATCCAGTCTCACCTGATCATGGGGCGTTATCTAATCAAGAGCGCTAAACAGCGCGCGATTCGTCTTATTGCTACGAACCACATCATGCCCGAGAACCTGATTCGT
>JBEGTK010000029.1:0-7123 GCA_041179445.1 Actinomycetota bacterium
CGCAAGAACAACCCGCTGTACGTGGGCGAGGCGGCAGGGCTCCAGGACTGCCTCTTCGGCTTCGGCATGCGGTACGCAATGCTCTCCGGCTTCCTCGCGGCCCGCTCCCTGACCGAGGGCGAGGATTACGATTGCCTGTGCCGGGAGGCCTTCGGGCACCGGCTAACGGTGGGAGCGAACAATCGCCGCCTCTACGCCCTGCGCTCCCCGGTGACGATGGTCGTGCTGCGGACCTTCCTCGAGGGCGACTGGCGCAACAAGTTCGGCAACGACGGCAGAATTGAGAATGTGGCGGGTCCAGAGTTTTGGCATCTCACGTGGGCCAAGCAATCCGAGCAGATCGCCGTCTCTTACCAAGGCCTTGAAGTATCCCCTAGCCTGCTCGATCTGAGCGCCAAAAATCTGGTCGGCAGAAGCCGGTTCGATTTCAGGGGTGAAGTCGCCTTCGAGAATCTCCACGTCGAGCCTCTTAATGTTTCACGTGAAACTATGCAGGCTTGATGACGATGTGGCGTTCTTTGCCTTCGCCCTCAGACTCTGACACTAGGCCGGCTTCGCTGACCAAATCGTGCACAATCTTGCGCTCGTATGAGCTCATTGGCTTCATCGGAATAGCCTCGCCGGTATCTTTTACCTTGGCGACTAGCTTGTTTACGATGCGAGTTAGGTCATCTACGCGGGTCTGGCGCGAGCCACCAACGTCAAGAATCAAGCGGCTGAACGAGTTGGTCTTGACCTGAACGGCCAGACGAGTCAGTTCCTGCAAGGCCTCTACGGTCTCAGGGTCTGAAATCAGCTTTAGGTTGCTGTCGCCGTTGGCAGTGATTTCAAGGTATGCGCGACCCTGGCGAACGTCAATTTCGATGTCGCCGTCTAGGTCATAGATGTCTAGCAGTTCCTCTAGGTAATCTGCCGCGATCTCGCCCTCTTCTTCGAGCTGCTTTACAGACTCGGCAGCCTTCGGGGCCTCTTCGCCCTCGGCTACCTCTTCGGTAGCTTCGGTTTCGATGATTTCGGCTTCGTTCAAGTTCTCGTCTGACATCTCTACTTCTTCTTCTTTGCGCGCTTCTTGCCTGCTGGCTGCTGACGCTGGGTTGTGGTCGGGGCTTCTTCGGCGGTCGCCTCTTCGGCAACCGGCTTGGTCATCTTGCCCCTGCGAATCAAACGCTCTTCACGCTGACGGTGGGCAATTGAGCCAGGGGTTGGCATGTTGCGGATAACCAAGAACTGCTGACCCATGGTCCAGAAGTTCGAGGTCAACCAGTAGAACATAACGGCTAGTGGGAACGAGACACCCGAGATCATGAAGATGATTGGGAACACATACAACAGGATCTTCTGGGTCTGCATGTATTGGCTGTTCTGAACGTCAGGGTTCTGGTTCTTTGCCATGATCTGACGCTGGGTAATGAACTGGGTCGCGGTCATCACGAGAACCATTACGGCTGCCAAGATTTGAACGTTAGTGGTGCTCGCGGTCAAGAAAGTTTCAGATAGTTTGGCCCCGAACAAACTTGCCTGGCTGAATGAACCCGCTAGATCACTGGTCAAGAAGGCCACGCCGGCCTTGTTTTGCTGGGCATCGTTTAGGGTCAAGAACAGACCACCGAAGATTGGCATCTGCAGCAAAAGCGGCAAGCATGAGCTCAATGGGTTCGAGCCGGTCTTCTTGTAGAGGTCCATCTGCTCTTTGGCAAACTTCTCGCGTGACTCGCGGTCGGTCTTGCCCTTGTACTTCTTCTGTAGCTTCGCAAGCTCTGGCTGCATGACAATCATGTTTCGCTGGCTCTTGATCTGCTTCACGAAAACCGGAATCAGGGCCGCGCGAACAACGAGCACCAATCCGATAATCGAGAGAACCCAGACCACACCGGCGTTAGCGCCTAGCGGGTCATTGATGATCAAAGCAAACAGGCTGTGAAAACCAACCAGGATGAGCTCGATAGCCCACTTGATCGGCCAGAGAATTGCGCCAATGATGTCCATTTACTAACCCTTCTTAGGTTTAGGCAATACAAATCCGTGCTCATTCACCAAGAAAACACCCGAACCAGGCTTCACCTGATCGACTCCCCCTTGAGACCATGGGTTGCAGCGCACGATTCGAAAAACGGTGAAAACCGCTCCCAAAACCACGCCCCGCTGTTGAAACTGCTGCAGGCCATAGGCCGAGCACGTCGGGTAATACCGGCAAACATCGCCGTAAAGCGGCGAAATTGCCTTGCGGTATCCCTTGACTAACAGGATCACCAGGTTTCTTGGTGCTAACCAAATGAACTGAAAAAACCGGCTCATGCGGCTAGTTTCTTGATTCCGGCGCTAACCGAACTCAAAAACTCTGATTTCAACTGATCGAAACTGGCCACGGATGCTCCCTCGAGGGCCCGAACCACTATCGACAAGTTGTTGGTGTGGAGGTCTGATTGCAGAATCTCTCGGGCGATGGCCCTGAGCCTTCTTTTCACCAGGTTGCGGGCTACCGCTCCTCCCACCGATTTAGCCACTACAAAACCAAAACGGGGATGAGCCAGAGACTCATCCCGCTGGATGTAGGTGACTAGGTGGTCGCTGGCTAGTTTTCGACCAGTTCTCATGGTCGAGCGAAAATCGTCGGCTTTGATCAGCCGGTTCTCGCGAGCCAGCAAGGTGACTAGGCCGAAAGCTCTGAACGGCCCTTGCGACGACGGGCTGCAAGAATCGCACGGCCCGCGCGGGTCTTCATGCGCTCACGGAAGCCGTGGGTCTTTGCGCGACGACGGTTGTTTGGCTGGAAAGTACGCTTGCTCATAACCATTCTCCAATTGAAAAATTTTGGGAATCTCGTTGGTGTCGAAGACGACTTTTTCGTTGCCGCCGATTCCAAGCAAGACAACCTGTTAAACCTAGGGCAAAACGGCTCGCTCGGTCAAGTTTTTTCAAGGTTTTTCGAAAGAAATATTCCACGGATATTTTGCTCGATTTTCAGATCATCCAGCGCTCGATGTCAGCTGTCGAAAAATATATGGCGCGACACCCCGTTTCGATTTGCTTTTAACGAAAGAAGTTCGCAAGAATTCTGTTCATTGACTTTTGCACAGGCTAAATTGTCTGTTGAAAACTTATCCACAGGTTGTCCACAAGGTGAATAACTTGTGGAAAACTAGGTGTGGCACCAACTAACAAAAGGGAAGCAGGGGAGAATGGCAGCACCAGAAGCTATCGCTAACCTGTGGCAAGAGATTGTTAGCACGCTCGGCAAAGATGAGCGCATCGAACGAAATATCCTAGGCTTCTTAGCACTTGCCGAACCAAAAGGTGTTCTAGGCGACGTGCTCTACGTCGAGGTGCCGAACGACCTGACCCGCCAGATGGTCGATCAGCGCATGCGCCCGGCAATCGTCGAAGCTCTGACAACGGTTTCGAACAACGAGGGTGCCAATAACTTCGCCATCTTCATCAACCCAGACATCTCGCCGTCGATTGCAGCCTCAGAGCCAATCGATGAGCCAGCCCCGGTCGTTAGCACTCCAAGCTACCTGGCAACTAGTTCGGGCAATTCAAGCAGCAAGAGTCACGACCACAAGCTGAACCCCAAATACAACTTCGACAACTTCGTGACCGGGGCCTCAAACCGCTTCGCTCACGCCGCTTCTTTTGCTGTTGCAGAAACCCCGGCAAAGGCCTACAACCCGCTGTTTATCTACGGAAACTCTGGCCTTGGCAAGACCCACCTCTTGCACGCGATCGGTCACTACGCGCTGAGCCTTTATCCAAGAATCAAGGTTCGCTACGTTTCGAGCGAAGAGTTCACAAACGATTTCATCAACGCGATTCAGAACAACCGAACCGCTGCGTTTCAAGCTGAGTACCGCGAAGTCGACATTCTGCTAATCGACGACATTCAGTTCTTGCAGGGCAAAGACCAGACCCAAGAGGCCTTCTTTCACACTTTCAACACCCTGACCGACCACAACAAGCAGATCGTGATCACCTCAGATTTGCCACCGAAGATGCTCACCGGCTTCGAAGAGCGCTTAACCAGCCGCTTCGAATCTGGCTTGAGCACTGACATTCACGCTCCTGAGCTCGAAACCCGAATCGCGATTCTGCGCAAAAAGGCCGAAAATGAGAAGGTTCGCGTTCCTGAGGACGTGCTCGAATTCATGGCTACCCGTGTTTCATCAAACGTTCGCGAACTCGAGGGTGCGCTAATTCGAGTCACCGCTTTTGCCGCCCTAAACCGCAACCCGGTTGACATGCAGCTGGTTCAGACGGTTCTCAAAGACACTGTTCCACTTGGCGACGACACCGTTGTTACCGCCGTTGAGATTGTCAACGCGGTTTCGGCCTACTACAAAATCTCTGCCGATGACCTTTATGGCAAGACGCGCACCTCTGCGATCGCATTGGCTCGCCAGATTGCCATGTATCTGTGCCGCACTTTGACCAACCTGTCGCTGCCTAAAATCGGCGAAATTTTCGGTGGCAAAGACCACACCACAGTGCTTTACGCATACAACAAGATCGCCGGTGAGATGAAAGAGCGTCGTGAGCTCTATAACCAGGTGACTGAAGTCATCAACAAGATCAAAGTCGGCCGCTAATCCGACATATCCACCTGTTTGTAAACCTGTGGATAACTCTGAATAACCCCAACATATCCGTGAATACGGGCGATGAGCTTGTTAGTTCGATATTTTCAACTAACAGGGCAACTAGTTATCAACAGATTTATACACAGCTGTGTAAACAACTTACGCCGTTGTAGTTTCCTTTTACTAACTGGCAAAGAGCTGTTCATCCACAGTTTCCACAGTGCTTATTAATGTTCTTAAATTAAAGAAGATTTAAAGAGAACTCATAACCTTTTAGGTCGCGGCCAAATCTTCAAAGTCGAGCATTGGCAAGGATTGTCTGGTCTTTGTGCCAAGATTAAGTCTCGAAGCGAATCTCGCTCGTTTTTCAAAAGTTAGGTACTTCCTTGAAGTTTCAGGTAAATCGCGACGTCTTGAGCGAAGCAGTTTCATTTGCCGTTCGCCTGCTTCCACAGCGCACAACAACCCCGGTTCTCGGCGGAATTCTTATCGAAGCAGACGCCAACGCCGTTCGCCTTTCAGTCTTTGATCACGAAGTTTCGGCCCAGGTCGAAATCATCGCCCAGGTCGAAACCTCTGGTCGCACTTTGGTTCCTGGTCGCCTACTCAGCGACATCGCAACCAAACTGCCAAACGCACCGGTTGAGTTCAAACTCGATGGCACCAAGGTTCACGTAACCTGCGGTTCTACCAAATTTGCTTTGCCAATCATGGATGTCGCTGCCTACCCGACCCTTCCTGAAATTCCGGTCGTTTCAGGTGTTGTTGCCGGTGAAGCTTTTGCTACCGCAATTCAGCAAGCCGCCGCAGCTGCAATGAAAGACGACGTTCAACCGATTTACACAGCGATTCAGATCGAAACCACCGATCGTGAAATCTCACTTCTTGCGACCGACAAGTACCGCATGGCTTTGGTTGAGCTTCCATGGAAGGCAAACCCAGGAGCAGAAGGTTCAAGCGTTCTTGTTCCGTCAAAGACTTTGCAAGAAGTTGCTAAGACCTTCGCAAATCAGGGTGATGTTTCTCTATCGATCATCAACAACGAAGAACGACAGATGGTTGCCTTCCAGGCGAACAACCGCTCAGTCACCGCTTTGCTAATCAAGGGAAACTACCCGCCAATCAAGACCATGTTCTCAACCGAAGTTGAGAACTACGCAGTGGTTGCAAAACAAGACCTACTCGAATCGACTCGTCGCGTGATGCTAGTTGTTCAGCGCGATCACCCGATCAAATACACATTTGGTCAAGACTCGATCACGTTGGAATCTCTCGGCAACGAAGTTGCTGAGGCATCCGAGAGCATCAATGCCGAGCTCAATGGTGAAGAAAATGTTCTATCGCTCAAACCTCAATATTTGATCGATGGAATTGCTGGTGTTCACACCGAGTTTGTAAAAATCGGTTTCACCAAAAACCATGACAACCCAAACAAGCCGAGCCCGGTATTAGTCACAAGCCACGGTGCTAAAGACAAATCTGACTCCGAAAACTTCCGCTACTTGTTGCAACCAAATTTGTTAGTTCGCTAACAAATCTGAAAGGACACAAATGACTCACATTGGACTTATTGGTCTTGGCAAGATGGGCGGCAACATGCGCCAGCGTCTTCGCAACAAAGGCATCGAAGTCACCGGATACGCGCGTTCACGCGATGTCTCTGACGTAGACACAATTGAAGATCTAGTTAGGGCACTGCCAACACCACGCACCGTTTGGGTGATGGTTCCTCACGGTCAGCCAACCGACGATGTAATCAACGAATTGGTTAAGCACTTAGACAAGGGCGACCTCATCATCGAAGGCGGAAACTCACGTTTCTCTGAAGACATTCGCCACGCGGCAGAGCTAGCCGAGCACGGCATCGCTTATCTAGACTGCGGCGTTTCTGGCGGAGTCTGGGGACTCGAAAACGGTTATGGCCTAATGGTCGGTGGCGACAAGGTTAACGTTGATCGCGCAATGCCAATCTTCGACGCACTTCGTCCAGAAGGTGCACGCGAAGAAGGCTTCGTTCACGTCGGCGACGTTGGCGCGGGTCACTACGCGAAGATGGTTCACAACGGAATCGAATACGGAATGATGCAGTCATTCGCTGAGGGCTATGAGCTTCTCGAGAAGAAAGACATCATCAAAGACGTTCACGGAACCTTCGCAGCATGGCAGCGCGGAACCGTTGTGCGTTCGTGGTTGCTAGACCTTTTGGTTCGTGCACTCAAAGAAGACCCAAGTCTCGAGCAGATCAAGGGTTACGTTGAAGACTCTGGTGAAGGTCGTTGGACAGTCGAAGAAGCAATTGCTAACGCTGTTCCAATGCCGGCAATCACAGCTTCACTCTTCGCACGTTTTGCATCTCGTCAAGAAGACTCACCGGCAATGAAGGCTGTGGCAGCATTGCGCAACCAGTTCGGTGGTCACGCTGTCAAGAAGGCAGAGTAACTTCGTAATCAACTTCGGTTGATTCATTTTGCGATTGGCGGGTGACGAATGTTTGTTAAGCATTTGTCGCTCGCCAATTTTCGCAACTACGAGACTGCAGAAGTTTCGTT
>JBEGTK010000030.1:0-7088 GCA_041179445.1 Actinomycetota bacterium
AACTGCTGCCAACGGTCGCCAGGCATCTTGTTTAGCAGTGAGCCCTTGCCGTGAACAACTTCATCGTGGCTGATAGGCAGAATGAATTTCTCGTCATAGGCATAGAGCATCGAGAAGGTTAGCTCGCCGTGGTGGTGTGCGCGATAGGCAGGGTCTTTTTCGATGTAACGAAGGGTGTCGTTCATCCAGCCCATGTTCCACTTGAAGCCATAGCCAAGTCCGCCACCATCGGTTGGTGCGCTAACGCCACCCCAACTGGTCGACTCTTCTGCGATCATCATGATTCCTGGGTTGCGACGATAAGCGGTTGCGTTTGCCTCTTGCATGAAACGAATTGCATCTAGGTTTTCGCGACCACCGAATTCGTTCGGCAACCAGTCGCCACCCTCGCGCGAATAGTCGAGATAAAGCATCGAAGCAACTGCGTCTACGCGCAAGCCGTCGATGTGAAATTCTTCAAGCCAATAGAGCGCGTTCGCAACCAAGAAGTTTCGAACTTCGGTGCGACCAAAATCGAAGATGTAGGTTCCCCAGTCAGGGTGTTCGCCGCGTCGAGGGTCTGCGTGTTCATAAAGCGGCTCGCCGTCGTAGCGAGCGAGTGCCCAATCGTCTTTCGGAAAGTGCGCCGGCACCCAGTCGAGAATTACTCCGATGCCCGCGTTGTGCAATTCGTCAATCAAGAACTTCAAGTCATCGGGTGATCCGAAGCGCGATGTCGGTGCGTAATAGCCAGTGACCTGGTAGCCCCAAGATGGCGCAAACGGGTGTTCTGCGATTGGCATGAATTCGACGTGCGTGAATCCGAGTTCTTGAATGTATGGAATCAACTCGGCCGCTAGCGATCTGTAATTCAAGTCTTTGCGCCATGAACCAACATGCAACTCATAGATAGACATCGGTGAGGTTAGCGCATCGCGCTTTGCTCTCTGATCGAGCCAAGCGCCGTCGTTCCACTTGTGAAACGACTCGGTGACAATCGAAGCTGTGGCAGGGGGAGTTTCGGTGTGGCGCGCGAGCGGGTCAATCTTGGTTATCCATTGGCCGCTCTTGGTCAAAATCTCGTATTTGTACTTGGTGCCAGCGCCAAGGCCTGGAATGAATATCTCCCAGATGCCGCTCGAGCCCATAACCCGCATGGCGTGGCCGACGCCGTTCCAGTGGTTAAAGTCACCGACAACGCGCACCGCCTGAGCGTTCGGCGCCCAGACTGCAAAGCTGGTGCCGGTGCTGCCGCCTAGATCGCCGTCAATGATTCGAACGTGCGAACCAAGAGCCTTCCAAAGCTCCTCGTGGCGGCCTTCAGCGATCAGGTGAATGTCGACCTCACCAAGCGTTGGCAGGTAGTGATATGCGTCGTCTGTGCGCCAGTCGACCAGGTCGCCGTTCTGCAAATAGGTGGCGACAATTCGATAGTCGGGAGCCTTCTTGGTTTTGATGAATCCGTGAAAAATGCCGTTCTCGAGATGCTCGAGTTCGTGCTGAATTCCGCCGTCGAGTTCGACAGAGACTTTGGTTGCGAGTGGCTTGAGAGTTCGAATTACCCAACCGCCATCGGCAGCGTGTGCGCCGAGCACTGAGTGAGGTGAGTGGTGAGAACCTGTCGAGACTCGGTGAAGGGTCTCTGCGTCAATTGACGGCAGCTCTGGTTCTTTCTTGCCAATCACCATGCTGACCTCTAACTGACTTTCGTTACGTGAAGAATGTGAGCCGGAGTTTCTCTCGGGTCAAGTCGCACGTAGTTATCCGCTGTCCAGTTGAACTTTTGATCTGTCAGCAGATCGTGAACTTCAAAGTTGCTACCATCGATGCCGGCGCGCTTTAGGTCGAGGTGAACTGTCGTTTCGCGAACAGAGTGTGGGTCAACGTTGACGACAACAATCACCGTGTCGGCCTTGCCAGTTGAGCTGTGCTCAGCAGCAAGGTTCTTCGAGAAAACCAAGATTGACTGGTCGTCACTGAAGTGAATCTGCAGATTGCGAAGCTGTCGCACCGCCGGGTGATCTTGACGAATCTCGTTTAGCTTTGCAATGAGCGGCGCTATCGAGCGACCGTTTTTCTCTGCACCCTTAAAGTCGCGAGGCTTGAATTCATATTTCTCGCTGTCGATGTGCTCTTCGGCACCAGGGCGAGCAACAGACTCAACGAGTTCAAAACCTGCGTACATGCCCCAACTCGAACCTGCCATTGCGGCAACGATTGCGCGAATCTTGTGACCGGCCGGCCCGCCGAACTGAAGATATTCGGTCAAGATGTCTGGCGTGCTGACCCATAGGTTCGGTCTGAAAAAGTCTGCGCTTTGGTGCGCGAGCTCGGTCAGGTAGCTCTCGAGTTCTGGCTTGGTGTTGCGCCACGTGAAGTAGGTGTAGCTCTGCTGAAAGCCAACCTTGCCGAGCGTGTGCATCATCGCTGGGCGGGTGAAGGCCTCTGCCAAAAAGATGACATCGGCAAACTCCGCGTTGACCTCGGCAATGAGCCACTGCCAGAAATTGACCGGCTTGGTGTGAGGGTTGTCGACCCTGAAAACCTTGATTCCAAGCGAAATCCAGTGCTTCACGACGCGCAGAACTTCTAGATAGATGCCGTCGCGATCGTTGTCGAAATTGACCGGATAGATGTCTTGATACTTCTTAGGCGGGTTCTCTGCGTAAGCAATTGAGCCGTCTGCACGAGTTGTGAACCACTCTGGGTTTGACTTCACCCACGGATGCTCTGGTGACGCCTGCAACGCAAGATCGAGAGCAATTTCGAGACCGAGTTCTTTGGCCTTCTTGACGAAGTCAGTGAAATCTTTTTCGGTGCCGAGGTCTGGGTGAATTGCGTCGTGACCACCGGCCTCGCCGCCAATTGCCCAAGGCGATCCAGGGTCTTGCGGGCCTGCATTCAGTGTGTTGTTTGGGCCCTTGCGAAACGCCTTGCCGATTGGGTGAATCGGCGGCATGTAAAGAATTTGAAAACCCATCTCGGCAACGGCCGGCAATCGTTTTGCTGCGGTTTTGAAGTTTCCTGATGTCCAGGTTTTACTTTTGGCGTCGAAAGTTGCGCCTTCGCTTCTCGGAAAGAATTCATACCAAGCAGCAGAACCCGCATATTCGCGTTCGCAGTTAATCGTGAATTCGTCGCTCAGAGTGATCAAGCTTCGAATTGGTTCGTCGGTCAACATTTTGACAATGTCTGTAGATTCGGCTTCGGCCAGGCGTGCTTTTGCAGACTTGGTTTTGTCGCTCAACTTCTCTGCGAGCTCGACAAGTTTCTTGGCGGCTGCCTTCGAGCGCTGAGGTTCGCCTGCGGCCTTCGAGAAAAGAGCGACACCTTCGAGCATCATCAACTCTTCGTCAACGCCGACCGCGATTTTTACAGAAGCATTGTGGTGCCAAGTTTCGTAGTCATCGCCAAATGCGCGAATTTGAAACTTGTGTTTGCCCTGCTCGGTTAGCTGAGCGATCGCGTGCCAAGAGTCTGTTCCGGGTGCGCCGGCTGCCATTCGGTGAATCGAAGTTTTAGCGCTCGGGCTGGTGAGCAGAAGTTCGACTCCGAGTGAGTCGTGACCTTCGCGAAACACAACGGCTGTGAACGGAATTACCTCAGAAACAAAGGCCTTAGCTGGCCAAAGACCGCCGTCGACGGCAGGAGTCACCTTTGTGATCGGCAGGCGGCCGATTGCAGCCTCGTGGCGATAGTTGATGTCTTGCGCTTTGCTCACAAGGCAAGGCTAGTCATCAATCGGCTAGACGACCAATTCGTTTTACAGAACGTTATAAAGGCGAATGCTGGTTGCCGGCAGCTTTATGACATCGCCAGGCTTGTCGGTTGCGGGTTTAGCGGTCGGGCGTTCGAGCGAGCTATCCCAGAGAAGTTCGAAACCGGTCGTTTCGATCTCGTTTGGCAGGGTGAAGTCGATGTCTGTCTCGGTGCCGTGAACAACGAGCAAGAGCTGGTTCACTTTGCCGTTTTCGTCGATGCTCTTGCCCAATTTGCTGAAACTGCGGTTTTCGCTGTTGTTCCAGTCGTCTTCGGTCATGATCTGCCCGAAAACGTTGTACCACCGGGCAAGGTCTGACTCGGTGGTTGCCTCATCGAAATTGTTGAACCGCTTTGGTCGCAACACCGGGTTCTCGTTTCGAAGCCGAATCAAGTGCGCCACGGTGTCTTCGAGGTCGAGTTGGTGCTGGTTGAGTTGCCAGTTGACCCAGCTCAAAACGGTGTCTTGGCAATATGCGTTGTTGTTGCCGAGTTGGGTCTTTGCTCGCTCGTCGCCCGCGGTAATCATTGGAATGCCTGCTGAGAACAACATGGTTGCCATCATGTTGCGCATGGCCCGCCTGCGCTGAGCGTGAGTCTCGGCATCAACCTGTTCGCCTTCGCCACCGTGGTTGAACGAATAGTTGTTGTTGGTTCCGTCGCGGTTGCTCTCGCCATTCACCTGATTGTGTTTGACGTTATAGCTGACCAAGTCGTGCAGGGTGAATCCGTCGTGAGCGGTAATGAAGTTCACGCCACCGAGTGGCCCGCTAGGACCGTCGACGATATCGCGCGAGCCAGATAGGCGAGTGGCAAATTCGCCAACGCCGTTGCCGTGATGCCCGCTGTTGCGAGCGTTTGCGATGTCGCTTAACCAGAAACGACGAATCGTGTCGCGGTAGCGGTCGTTCCATTCGCTGAATCGATCAGGAAACCCACCGGTCTGCCAGCCACCGAGGCCGACATCCCAGGGTTCAACAATCATTTTTGAATTTGCAAAGTCTGGGTCTTCGACAATTCGCTGAAGCAGCGGGTGCTGCGGGTCAAAGCTGTTCGAAGCGTCGCGGGCGAGAGTGGTGGCGAGATCAAATCTGAAGCCATCGACCTGCATCTCGTTGGTCCAGTAGCGAAGCGATTCAATCACCAGGTCGACAACGTGCGGGTTCGCGAAGTTCAGTGAGTTTCCGCAGCCGGTTGTGTCGTGATAGTTGCCGTTGTCGTCTTGACGGTAATAGCTGCTCGCGTCGAGACCGCGATAGCTAAATGTGAGCCCACGGCTGCCAGCTTCGGCAGTGTGGTTATAGACAACGTCTAGCAAGACCTCGATGCCGTTTCGGTGCAGTTCTCGAATAGCGGTCTTCACCTCGTTGAGAATCGCCTGCGGCCCGGCCTCGATAGCGCTCAGGCTCGCATAGCGGTGGTGAGCAGTAAAGAAGTTGATTGAGTTGTAGCCCCAGTAGTTGAACAGCCCCATGTTCAGCAGGTGCGGTTCAGAGATGATCTGGTGAATGGGCAATAACTCGACCGAGGTGACGCCGAGCTTCTTTAGGTGGGCGATGGTGCTCTCGTGTGCTAGGGCGGCATAGGTTCCGCGAATGTCATCGGGCAGCGCCGTGTTGCCTCTGGTCAGGCCACGGGCGTGCGCTTCGTAGATAACGACCTTTTCTAGGGGCACGTTTGGCTTAGTCACGCCCTGCCAGTCAAAACTGTTGTCGACCGCGACACAGTAGTAGTCACGGGCGGTCTCACGCTTGATGCCGCGGGCGTATGGATCAATCAGCAGCAGGTCTTTGTTGAAGGCGTGGCGCGGACCCTCTGGGCCATCTGCGCGTAGTGCATATTTCATGCCCGGCTTCAGGGCTGCCGAGGTGGCGCTCCAGATGTCGTTGTCACCTTTGAGCAATTCAATCTCGCGACGAATCTCTCTCGGGTTCTCGTCGTCGAGAATGACTATCCAAATTTGTGAAGCGTTAGCCGAATAAACACGCATGGTGCCGAGCTCGTTGGCAAAACTTAGGCCAAGTGCGGCACGTGGTTCGGCGAAAGACATAGGCAAAAGCCTAAGCCCGCCAAGTTTCGAATTTGTTTAGGCTAGCCCCATGGCTATTTACCTCGATTACGCGGCATCTGTCCCGATTAATGCCGAGGTGTTAGCAACTTTCACAGAATCTCTAGCTGTTAGCGGTAACGCCAGTTCGACCCACTCATTCGGTCAGAACTCTCGCATGATGCTAGAAGAGTCGAGAGAGCGAATCGCGCTCGCGGTAGGTTGCGATCGCAGCGAAGTCATTTTTACATCAGGTGGCACCGAGAGCGACAACCTTGCAATCAAGGGGCTGTTCTGGCAGCGCAGGGGCGAAGACTCGGCCCGAAACGTAATTGTCTCGGCATACACAGAACATCACGGAGTGATTGACCCAATCGAGTGGCTCGAGACTCACGAGGGTGCCGAAGTCATCTGGCTGCCAGTTTTAGAGAACGGCGTCGTCGATCTGAAGGCTTTAGAAAACGTGCTTCTTGACCGCGCTAACGAAGTGGCCCTGGTCTCGCTGATGTGGGCGAACAATGAGACCGGCGTCATTACAGACATTCACGCTGCCACCGCGCTCGCGGCGAAGCACAAGGTTCCGGTGCACAGCGATGCGGTCGCTGCATTCGGCCACATGCCGATCAACTTCGCCAAATCGGGCCTAGCCGCCATGAGCATATCGGCTCACAAGATTGCCGGCCCGGTTGGAGTTGGTGCTCTCATTCTTTCTCGCTCATCTAAGGTCACATCTCTTATTCACGGCGGTGGCCAAGAGCGTTCGGTGCGAAGCGGCACGATGAACGCGGCCGGGGCAAAGGCTTTCGCTCACGCGGCCGAGCTGGCGGTCAAAAACCTAGACCAGCACATGAAGCACACCGATGCTCTGCTCTCACAACTGCGTGAATCTATCGAGACCAGCATTTCGGGCGCTCAATTCAGTCGAGCAGATGCGCCTGGGCTTTCGATGAACGCACACTTCACTTTTGAAGGCCTAAAGTCTGACGGGTTGCTGTTCTTGCTAGATCAGGCCGGTTTTGCCGTCTCGGCAGGCTCTGCCTGTCAGGCGGGTGTTGCCCGTGCTTCTCACGTTCTTCTTGCCATGGGGCGCAACGAAGAAGAGGCAAACGCCTGCTTGCGCATCACCTTCGGGCTTGAAACCACTGAGGCCGAAATCGACGCCTTCGTGAAGGCTTTGGTGCCAGCGGTCGAATCGGCTCGCAAAGCCAACTAGTTCGGTGGCTTAGCGTCATAGCCCTGCTTAAACTTGAATCATGAAGGTTCTTGCTGCGATGTCTGGTGGAGTCGACTCTGCCGTTGCCGC
>JBEGTK010000031.1:0-6937 GCA_041179445.1 Actinomycetota bacterium
TGCGCCGGCGGCAATGCCAATCTCATGCCGCAAGACCGACAACGCCTCAACTAGTTGCGCAGCGGAGAGTTGCGTTGGTGTTCCTCCGCCAAAGAACACTGTCGAGAACTCGCGTTTCGGCAGACCGGCGTTTGCAAGCACTTGGCGACTGAATCGAATTTCAGCTAACAGATCGTTAAGAAAAGAATTTTGAGTGACACCGCGCAATTCGCTCGAAGTGTAAGTGTTGAAATCGCAGTATCCGCAACGCACGCGACAAAACGGAATGTGCAGATATGCGTGAAGAGTTTTGTTTGAACTAATCGCGAGAACCGAAGCAGGCAGCGCACCGTCTAGCGGAGCAACATCGCCATCGGGCAACTGGGCCATTACTTGCCCTTCTTCTCGCCCTTTTTCTCACCATCGGTTGATAGCGCAGCAATGAATGCCTCTTGAGGAACCTCGACGCGACCAACCATCTTCATGCGCTTCTTTCCTTCTTTTTGTTTCTCTAGAAGTTTGCGTTTTCGACTGATGTCACCGCCGTAACACTTTGCAAGAACGTCTTTTCGCATTGCACGAATTGATTCGCGAGCGATGATGCGGGCACCGATAGCCGCCTGAATTGGCACCTCGAACTGTTGGCGAGGAATCAGCTCGCGAAGTTTGCCGGTGATCATCACACCGTATGCGTATGCCTTGTCTTTGTGAACAATTGCGCTAAAAGCATCGACCTGTTCACCCTGAAGCAAAAGGTCTACCTTGACCAAATCGCCCTGAGCGAGACCAATCTCTTCATAGTCGAGCGAGCCGTAGCCCTGGGTTTTGCTCTTCAACTGGTCGAAGAAGTCAAAGACGATTTCGGCTAGCGGCAAGGTGTAACGCAGCTGAACGCGGTCTTCACCGAGGTACTGCATGTCAATCATGATTCCGCGACGACTCTGGCAAAGCTCCATGATCACGCCGACATAGTCCTTCGGAGCCAGGATCGTTGCTCGAACCATCGGTTCTAGAACTGTCTTTACTTTTCCGCTCGGAAACTCGCTCGGGTTGGTGACTGTGATCTCTTTGCCGTCATCCATGGTGACTTCGTAAACCACAGATGGAGCCGTAGCAATCAGGTCAAGACCGAACTCGCGCTCGAGACGCTCGGTAACAATTTCGAGGTGAAGCAAACCCAAGAAGCCACAGCGAAAACCAAAACCGAGAGCAACAGAAGTTTCTGGCTCATAGGCAAGAGCGGCGTCACTAAGTTTCAACTTGTCTAGCGCTTCACGAAGATTCGGATAGTCACTGCCGTCGATCGGATAGATTCCCGAATAAACCATTGGCAACGGATCTTTGTATCCGGTGAGCGCATCAGCAGCTGGCTTCATCGCGTTGGTTACGGTGTCGCCCACCTTCGACTGACGAACGTCTTTCACACCGGTGATTAGGTAACCGACTTCGCCAACGCCGAGGCCCTTTGTTGGTTCAGGTTCTGGCGACGAGACACCAATCTCGAGCAATTCGTGAACTGCCTTTGTCGACATCATCTGAATGCGTTCGCGAGGCGATAGTTTTCCGTCAATCATTCGCACGTAAGTAACGACGCCACGATAAGAGTCATAGACCGAGTCAAAAATCATTGCACGTGCTGGTGCGTTAGGGTCGCCGACCGGGTGCGGAATCGTCGCAACGATTTTGTCTAGAAGTGCGTCGACACCAACACCGGTCTTACCCGAGACGCGAAGGCAATCTTCAGGGTTTCCACCGATTAGGTTGGCAAGTTCTTCTGCATACTTTTCAGGCTGCGCAGCTGGCAGGTCGATCTTGTTTAGAACTGGGATGATCTCGAGGTCATTCTCCATCGCGAGATAAAGGTTTGCCAGGGTCTGCGCTTCAATGCCCTGGGCTGCGTCAACGAGCAAAACTGCACCTTCACAAGCGGCAAGCGATCGTGAAACTTCGTAGGTGAAGTCAACGTGGCCAGGAGTGTCAATCATGTTCAGGGCATATACCTGTTTGTCGACCTCCCAAGGCATGCGCACGGCCTGCGACTTGATGGTGATGCCACGCTCGCGCTCGATGTCCATGCGGTCTAGATATTGCGCACGCATAGAACGGTCGTCAACGACTCCGGTTAGCTGCAGCATGCGGTCTGCAAGGGTAGATTTTCCGTGGTCAATGTGGGCAATGATGCAGAAATTGCGAATCATGCTCGGGTCAGTCTTGGCCGGTTCAAGACGGCTGGTAGCGCGTGGCGACAAGATAAACCTCGATATTTGAGAAAAATGACCGATTTCGGTAACTCTATTGTCGCATAGTTGCCTATAAATAGCGGTCGCTGGTAGGGTTTAACTCGGTTCAGATGAGTGTCTCCATCTAATCCCCCAAACATAAACGCTTCAGTCGTTCGCGCGAACGGCTAAAAACGAAAGTGAAACATGGCAAACATCAAGTCGCAGATTAAGCGAATTGGCACCAACGCAAAGGCAGCTGAGCGCAACAAGGCAGTTAAGAGCGAGCTCAAGACCGCTATCCGTGCAGCTCGCGAAGCAGTTGCAGCCGGAGACAAGGCGAAAGCAGCCGAGGCAGTCAAGACCGCTACCAAGAAGCTAGACAAGGCCGTATCTAAGGGAGTAATCCACAAGAACCAGGCCGCTAACCGCAAGTCAGCAATTGCTAAGAAGGCAGCTGACCTAAAGTAGTCAATTCTTTATAAGAACCCCGTCGTTTATCGGCGGGGTTCTTTGTTTAACTAGGCGGCAATTTTTGAATCGCGACCAGCATAGAAACCGATCGCAATTTGTGCGGCACTAATTGCGGCGACGGTAAATGCGACAACAGTCCAACTTGAGAGCGCTGCCGCCATCGCACCGAATGCGAATGTTCCGAAACCAGAGATTAGATAACCCCAACCTTGACTGAATGCCGATAGCACAGTGGTTTGAGCTTGGGTCGAAGCGCGGGTGGCAATGAGTGAAAGCGATACCGGAAAAGTCGCCGTTTGACCGACAGAAATGAGAACGCTAGCCAAAATTAGCAAGCCAGCGTTGTCAGCAGAATCTGTCGCCAAAATAAAAGCGAGAACCGAGAAACCAGAACAGGTGACAGCAGAAGCGCCAGCTGCCAACCAAGACAGGTTCTTGAGTTTAGAAATAAGCGGAGCGAGAGCGAATCCGCTTGGAATTCCGATTGCCGTTGCCAACCCGAGGTAACCGCCGGCAATTGCCGGTTGCATTCCAGTCGATATCAGCATCGAAGGCAGCCAACCTAGCAATGCGTAGAAACCCAGAGATTGAAAGCCAAAGAAACCGAGAATTGCCCAGGCCAGCGGTGATCGATAAACCGCCCTGGCCTCGCTCTTCGCCGAGCGAGCCGTTAATTGCACATGCGGCTCAGCAGCGCGCAGCCTCGGAATCCAGAACATAATCGCTAGCACTGCTGGCAATAGAACAACGAGTGTTGCGTTTTGCCATCCACCAAGACTCTCGCTGAAGAGAACCGCTACGGCGGCGGTGAAGCTAGCCGAGATGGCAAGCAGGGTTGTGTAGATAGACGTAACCATCGATGCGCGGTCGCCAAAGTCGTTTCGCACAAAACTTGGCAAAAGCACGTTAGCAACGGCAATGGCGAGACCGACCAAGACAGTGCCAAGCAGTAACCCCGAGAAGCCAAACCAAACTCGTGCGGCGACACTGGCGGCGAGAATAACCAATACCGCAAACATGCTGTGGTTCAACCCGAACCTGCGCATCATCCAGGGGCTCAAGAAAGCGCCAAGGCCAAAACAAAAAACTGGGATAGCGGTCAAGAACGAAGCTTGAGCGGCAGTCAGAGACAAGCTTGCGGTTATCTCTTGAAGTAGCGGACCAACCTGAGCAATAGGCGGTCGCAAAACCAGCGAAATAAAAATCAAAGCTAGAAAACTAGAGACAGCTAGTCGCCGCTTCACTTGACTCCCTTGGTGGCAATCAGCAAGACCAATTTCTCAAGCGAATAATGAGCATCTCTTTCGGCACCTTTTGCCGCGGCGTCAGCCTCGACACAGGCATTGATTGCACGGGCTAGTCCGTCTTCAGTCCATCCAGCGATGCTGTTGCGCATCTTCTCAAACTTCCAAGGTTCGACACCAAGCGAAACTGCGGTTACCGAACGATTGCCAAAGATTTTGGCTGATTGCCTAAGCGTGCTAGCAAGAGTCGAAACAATCGGAACCGGATCGATTCCCGTCGATAAGGCATGCCGAAGTTGAGATAGCGCTTCGGCAGGTCTTGCAGCCATTGCGGCGTCGCTGATTTTCCACGAGGTTGTCTCGACCCTGCCGCCGTAATAGGCGTCTACGATTTCTTCGCTGATGGTTAGCGCTGAGTCTTGCAGCAACTGGCTGCAGGCCGCCGCCAACTCGGCCAAGCCTTCGCTAAAGGCATCGAGCAGGGCACGAACAGCGCTTGCGGTGATCTGGCGACCTTCGGCAGCGAACTCGGCGTTGATAAACGCTGCTCGCTCAGCTTCTTTTTTTAACTTTGGGCAAAGAACTTCGGCCGAATGAGCGGTTGACCTAATTGCATCAAGAAGTTTCTTGCCTCGAACCGTTGCGCCGCTGTGCACAAAAATCACCGTGGCATCTGCCGTTGGAGCCTCTAAGTAGGCAATGCCGTCGGCAATGAGTTCGTCAGTGCAGCGTTCAGTAGCTCTAATGATGATCAACTTTGGCTCGGCAAAGAGCGAAGGACTCGTGAGATCTGCCAACTGGCCTGCGTAGTAGTCGCTTGCGTCGATCTCTTGAACATCGAGATTTGGGTCTGCTGCTCGAAGCTGCTCTCGCACAGAGCGAATTGTTCTAGAAGTCAAATAGTCTTCTGGACCAAAAGCCAAAATCACCGGATGTGGCGAAATCTTGCGCCACTCGATTTGCTTTGACTTTGCCACCCGACAAGCCTAACTTGCGCCTGAGGCAGCAATGCTGAAGCCCTCTTGACCCCGACTCACCCCGATTGACCCGAGCAGGTCTGTTCGACAGATGACACTCGAAGTTCGAGAAAGCAACTGCAACGTGCGCCTTGTCGGATGCCCATAACCATTAGACCCACCAACCGAAATCAGCGCCACTTCTGGCTTCAGATATTCAATGAACTCGGCGTATTGATCTGCAGAACCGTGATGTGAAACCTTCATGACCAAGTTATGGCTTCGAACCCACGGACTTAGCCAGGCCGAGTTCTCACTTGCGATGCGCACTTGCCCCTTCTCGCCCAGGTCAGCAAGATTCAAAAGCGAGAAGTCATCAAAGCGAAACAACATGGTTATGCTGGCGTCGTTCGAATCTTCGGCCTCAGCAGCGGTCTTGCTCGGAGAAAGCACGTTCCACTCGACTTTGCCGATTGAGCCAGACATTCCACGTTCTGCAAACACCGTCTTCGCCCGGGCTTCACTCAACATCTGGCGGGTTTTGCTGACGGCGGGTCTTAGGTCTTCGAAAGGCGAAAGCAGGGCGATGTTGACGCTGCGCCCACTAAGAGCACCAGCCAAGCCACCTACATGGTCAAAGTCGAAGTGGGTAAGAACCAGTAAATCAATATGATTCACCCCCAGTTGGTTTAGGCAAGTATCGATTTTCGGGTCGAACCTGCCAACGTCTATTAGTGCGACCTTCTCATTTGAACGCACGACGGTTGCATCGCCCTGCCCCACGTCGCAACTTGCGATTTGCCAATCTTGCTGAGGCCATCTCGATAATTGAACCGCTGAATTAGCTAGCCCGGCAAAAGATGCCGTTAGGCAAAGCAGTGCCACTGAGCCAGCGCTGAAGCGAGCACTGGCACTCTTCGCTTTCAACCAAACAGCCGAACTGGCAGCAAGCAACACTGCGAGCAGAATGCCGAGAACGCCCGGCAGCCAACTTGCCGTGGCTAGAGGAAGGTTGGCGAAGTAGTGGGCTATCGATGCAATTAGCGCGGAGGCCAGCGAAGCGAGATAAAAAATAGCTGATGACAAAGGAGCTACCCATGAAACCGACACTGCAATAAGTGAAAGCACGGTAATCGGAGCGACAAGTGGCTCGCAGAGAAGATTCGCTATTAGCGAGTAGGTTGCAAGCCCGTCTTGAAGTTGCAAGAGAATCGGAAAGCACATGAGTTGCGACGCAGCACTAACAGAAAGCGCAAGCGCAATTGGCTTGAACAGCCGCTTCTTTAATCTTTCGTAGAGAGTAGGCGCAAGAACGAGAATTCCGAAAGTAGCGGCAACTGACAATGCAAAAGAGAAGCTGGTCGCCTGCCTGGTGTCTGCAACCAACAGGATCGTCGCCGCAAGCGAAAGAATGAAGACCGAATTCGTATTTCGGCCAAAGAGCATCGAGAACATAACCGCGCCTGCCATGACAGCGGCTCTGAGCACGCTCGGTTGCGCCCCTACCAAAAACACGTAAAAAATCAGCACTGCGATCGAAGAGAAAACGCGAGTGCGAAGACCGAATTTTCGAAGCAGAAAATAAACGGCACCGACAACGATTGCGCAGTTCGCCCCCGAAACGGCGACAAGGTGGGTCAGCGACACAACTTTCATGTCGGCGACAAGTTGCAGACTTGCCTGCGATGAATCGCCTATAGCCAGGCCAAGGGTTAGAGCTTCAGCCTCAGGTGAAACACCCACATTCGCTGCCTGCGATAAGCGCCGCAACTCATTGAATGGCCAACCGAAGCTGGGCTGCGCGTGGTTATCGGCACCATCCGATGCTTGGTTCAACCACCAACTCAGCACAACCAAGGGTGCGGTGCCCACAATTAGCAATGCCGGCTGGGCTAGAGCCCGAAGCGGCAAGCGCAAATAGCCAAAGGTAATTGCGCAAACCGAGGCGAGCGTGCACAAAGGCCACCAATTAGTGGTTGCGAGCCCCATTGCCAGACACCAAGTGAATGCAGCCAACAGCAGCAGACTCACGGCTTCACCTTGTTCACTGAGTCACCAAAGTCAC